>JAUZEY010000204.1 GCA_030838785.1 Actinomycetota bacterium
CGCTCCCGCTGACCGCCGCAGCGCGCTCGATCAGCTCCCGTTCCTCCGGGGTCGTACGGAGCTCGAGCCTCTTGCTCCGGCGTCTGATCTCAGCGCTTGTGGCCATGCCGATGACTCCTCAGTCTCGTACGGCCAGTGTACGACCAGGGTGCCGACAAGGCAACCGGCACATCGATCGTTTTCGCCGGTCACAGTGCGTGGTGGGTGAGCCGACCGATTCGCCGGGTTTTCAGATGTCTCAAGGGCACGTCGTATCACGCCCGTCCCACTCCGCCGACCCGGCCGTAGAACGATGACGAGGGCCTCGGTGGCATGCACCCGGGGAGGAGTGCGACCGCCAGGTCCGACCCCGGGGGCGGGAGAGGGGGCAGGATGAGCCGATGGGCGTGAACAACCGGCAGCGACGGGCGGCGAAGCGGCGGCAGAAGCAGCCACGGCGGGAGTCTCCGGGCGTTCGTCAGCCTCGGGTGGGAGCGACGGGGGTGGGGCGTCACGACTCCGCGCCCGACGACCTGATCGCTTTTGCCGTGGCGCACCTCTGGCCGGACCGGCACCCGGCGGCGCTGGCCGGGGTGGAGATCCTGGCCGAGACGGCGTCGGTGCCCGGGCCCGCCGGGAGATTGCCTGGCGTCTCTCGGTGGCTGACCCGCTCCCCTATGAGCTCGACCTGCCGGACGGCCGGACGCTGCGAACCCGGATCCCGCACCCGCCGGACCGGACCGACCATGGCGCGAGCCTCTTCGCCCACATCGAGGCCGTCCCGGCTCAGGGGGACCGGGAAGTCCACGAATATGGCGGCTCTGAGAGCGGCGTCGGAAGCCGGGCACGGTCCCGGCGTGCTCGGCGTGACCGGTCGGGGGTCGCGTTCATGCGTGAGCAGGCCATGACCGAGGACTGGTTCCTCGCCGCGGTCGACCGGGTCGCTGATGCGGGGCGGGAGGCCTGCGAGGCCATTGCCGCAGCCGTCGAGGCCTTGGAGGCCAGCCGTGGGGCTCGGTTGGCCGGTAGGCCCCTCGCCGAGATCGTCGATGATCTCATCGCCGTTGGCGGACGGGAGGTCCGGCTGGGGACGGCCGACGCCTTCCGCCAGTACGAGCGTTCGATCGCCTCGATGCGCGCCGCCGTCGTTCGGGCGTTGGTCGACGAGAACGGGCTCTCGCTGACGGAGGCGTCGCAGCGGTTGAAGATCTCACGACAAGCCGCGGCGCGGCTGTATCAAACCGTCACGGGGGAATCCGATGAAGGTTCCGATTGAAATGTGACCAAAGGCTCTCAAGGTACCCCGGGGGTGCGGTCCGACCGTCCTGGCATGACGATCTCACGAACACCCCATCCCGGCGCCGAGGGGCTGCCACCGCAAGATCGCGTTCTGGGCGAGCCGGACGCCGAGCTGATCGCCGAGTCGATTCCCCACATCGTGTGGACGGCGTCGCCTGACGGGGCGACGACCTACTTCAACCGCCAGGGCACGGACTACACGGGCTGTCCGCGGGAGGCGAACTACGACTGGGACTGGGTGGCCCTCGTTCATCCGGATGACGCCGGGCTGGCCCAGCGGGCTTGGGCGCGGGCGACGACGACCGGGACGGAATTTCTCCTGGAGTACCGGATTCGGCGTTTCGACGGCGCTTTCCGGTGGCACTCGTGTCGGGCTCTCCCGCTCCGCACCGCCGCCGGTCAGGTCGATCTGTGGATCGGGACGGCGACCGACATCGAGGACCAGAAGCAGTTGGAGCTCTCCCTGCGGCGCTCGGAACGGGAAGCCATCGAAGGGCTCACCCTTCTGCGGAGCATCGAGGCCGCCACCCCGGTGGGCTTCAAGCTGGTCGACCGCGACCTCCGGATCGTCCGCATCAACCAGAGGCTGGCCGACGTCACCGGCCGCTCCGTCGAGGAGCACCTCGGCCGCACGGTGGCCGAGGTCGTGCCCGATCTCTGGCCGCAGCTGGAGGACGTCTACCGCCGGGCATTCGGAGGTGAGGAGGTCTGCAACATCGACGTCGAGACGCCGGACGTGGCGGACCCGCACCGCACCCGCCGCTGGCTGGCCAGCTACTACCCGGTGTGGGTCGGCGGGGCGATCATCGGGGTCGGCAACGTCGTCGTCGACATCACCGAACGCGAGGAGGCCGAGGAGTTCCGGGCGGTGGTCATGGACAACATGGCGGAGGGCCTCTACGCCCTCGACGGCGAAGGGCTCGTGACGTACGTGAACCCGGCCGCGTCGAGGATGCTCGGGTGGACCCAAGCCGAGCTGCGGGGCAAGCCGATGCACGAGACGGTGCACTTCCAGCGGGCCGACGGGACCCCGGTCCCCGCCGAGGACTGCGCCCTCCTGCAGGTCCGCACCGAGGGCCGCACGGTCCGGGTCGACGACGAAGCCTTCACCCGCAAGGACGGCTCGATCTTCCCGGTGGCCTACTCCTCCGCGCCGCTCCGGACCACCACCACGGTCAGCGGCGTGGTGGTGGTGTTCCGTGACATCACCGAGCAGAAGGAGGAGCAGGTCGCCCTGCAGCGGGAACTCGCCGCCCTCAGCTGGGTCGGGCGCATTCGGGACGCGATCGACGAGGATCGGCTCGTTCTGTACTCGCAGCCAATCGTGCCCCTCACCGGCGGGCGACCCAGCGAGGAGCTCCTCCTCCGCATGATCGGCCGCGACGGCGAGGTCATCCCGCCCGGCAGCTTCCTGCCGGTGGCGGAAAAGTACGGGCTGATCGGGGAGATCGACCGCTGGGTGATCACCCAGGCCGTCCGGCTCGCCGCCGCCGGAAGGCGGGTGATCGAACTGAACCTCTCCGCCGCCTCGATCGGAACGCCGGACCTGCTCCCCTTCATCGAACGGCAGATCCGAGAAGCGGGCGCCGACCCGGCCGACCTGGTCTTCGAGATCACCGAGACCGCACTGATGAAAGACCTTGCCGCGGGCGAGGCGTTCGCCCACGGCCTCGCCGACCTCGGCTGCGGCCTGGCCCTCGACGACTTCGGCACCGGCTTCGGGAGCTTCGTCTACCTCAAGAAGCTGCCCCTCACCTACCTCAAGATCGACATCGAATTCGTCCGCGACCTCGTCACCAGCCACGCGAACCTGCATGTGGTCAAGGCCATCGTCAGCCTGGCCCGCGGGTTCGGCCTGCGGACGATCGCAGAGGGCATCGAGGACGAACAGACCCTGACCATCCTCCGGGGTGAAGGCGTGGACTTCGGGCAGGGCTACCACCTCGGCCGGCCCGCGCCGACCGTGGAGCGACGGGCCTGAAGGCCGCTCCGGCCGGCTCGCCCAGGTCGCCGGCGCTATGGTCCGGGTGGGCCACCGCGAACTCTGAGGAGCACGGCTGGAATGCCAGATCCCGAGCCCGCCCTTGTTGTCAACGAGCTGACCAAGCGCTTCGGTGAGCGGACTGCCTTCTCCGGAGTCTCCTTCCAGGTCGCCTATGGGGAGGTGTTCGGTTTTTTGGGGCCGAACGGCGCAGGCAAGACCACCACGGTGCGCACGCTCGGGACATTGATTGCCCCGACCTCGGGCTCAGCCACCGTGGCGGGGATCCCGCTCAGCCCCGAGAACGGAGTGGAGATCCGCCAGCGCATTGCGATCATGCCCGAGGCGCCAGGGCTCTACCTGCGTCTGACCGTGACTGAGAACCTGGAGTACTTCGCCGGTCTCTACGGTCTGCGTCAGGCCGGCTCGCGGATCAAGGACGCCCTTGACGCCGTCAACCTCGGCGATCGAGCGGGGGATCTCTGCGGCGGCCTCTCCAAGGGGCTCCGCCATCGGGTGGGGCTGGCTCGAACGCTGCTGAGCGACCCGGCGGTCATGTTCCTCGACGAACCGACGTCGGGTCTCGATCCGGTGGCCGCACGCGAGGTGCACGACCTGATCAGCGGGCTGCGGCAGAAGGGGGTGACGATCTTTCTCACCACCCACCGGCTCGAAGAAGCCGAGAAGCTCTGCGACCGGGTCGCCATCTTGAACACCACGCTGCGAGTCGTCGGTCGGCCCGTGGAGCTGCGGGAGCAGCTCTTCAAGTCGGCGCTCGTCGTCAAGACCCTCGTGCCGCTCGGTGACCCTGACCAGCTCTTCACCCGCATCCCGTCCGTCGAGGGCTGGCGCTCCGATGATCCGGGCTCCTATGTGCTCTCGGTGTCCGATCCGACCGTCGCCGCCCCCGAGGTCACCCGGGGCCTCGTCAGCGTCGGGGCCGAGGTCCTCGCCATCGGCGAGGCGCACCATTCGCTGGAGGACGTCTACCTCGAACTGATCGACGAAGACGTCGAGGCCCGCAAACGATGACGCACCTCGATGCCACGCGCGTCCGCGCCGTCATCCGCAGGGAACTGCGGGACTACCGGCGCACACGGTCCATCGTGGTGACCATGGCCGTCCTGCCGATCATCTTCCTCATCCAGCCCACCCTGACCATCTTCCTTGCCCCGCCGTCCGCAGCCGGTGACACGTACTACAGACTTCCTCTTCTCATCCTGCTCCTGGTTCCGGTCATCCTGCCCTCCACACTCGCCGCCTACTCGGTTGTCGGCGAACGGGAGCAGGGGACACTCGAGCCATTGCTCACCACGCCACTTCGCCGAGAAGAGTTCATCTTGGGCAAGGCGGCGGCGGTCATGCTTCCCACGCTGGTGCTCTCGTACACCGTGTTCGGACTCCTCCTGGGAGTCGTCCGGTTGTTCGCCAAGCCCGTGACCGCCTCCCACGTCTTCCACCAGGGCCCGGTACTCCTCGCCCTGTTTCTCTTCACCCCGCTGCTGGCCGGCTGGGCAATCGTGGTTGGAATGGCGGTGTCAGTCAGGGCCAGCGAAGTCCGGGTCGCCCAGCAGTTGGGCACGCTGGCGAGCTTTCCGCCTCTTGGCGTGGTCGTGCTGTTCGGGAGCGGGGTGATCCATCCGACACTCCCCGTGGCAGTCCTCTTGGCGACCGGGCTGCTGGCGGCCGATGTGCGGGCATTGCGAATCGTCTCTCGAATGTTCGACCGGGAGCGCCTCGTGACGGGGGCCAAAGCTGTTCGATCTTGAATCGACGTCGGCGACGTGCCCCGGCCAATGACCTAGGGGCGACCGCCCGATGCGGGGGCGATGACGGTCATTCGGAGTCGGATGAGCGAGGTGGTGCCGCATATAGCGGGTAGGAGCGTCCCGAGGGCGCGGTAGGCGAGGACCCCGGCGAGGGCGGTGGTGAGCGGGACGCCGGCGTGGTGGAGGAGTGCCGGGACGACGGTCTCGACGACACCGATCCCGGCGGGTAGGAGGGGGACCAGGGCGGTGATCATCGCGACCACGTAGGCGAACAGGAACATGCCGGGTTTGAGGTCGACGCCGACGGCGACCAGCGCGCAGCGGAAGCAGGTGGCGTCGGCCAGGCACGAGGTCAGGGCGAGGCCGCCGAACGCCGCTTGGGTGCGCTTCGATCCGAGGGCCTCGAGGATCTCGGAGTGCCAGGCGGCGCCTTGGGCTCGGCGTTCGGATGCCGGCGAGGGGGGCTGCCAGAACCGGACCCTCCCGGCGGCCAGCGCGCGCAACTCCATCGTTTCGTGTCGGCTGGCCAGCCACGCGGTGGCGGCCAGCACCCCCAGGACCGCGAGCGCGATGACGCCGAGCACGAACAGGCCCGGCGCCCGTTCGGGGTAGCGAACGCTGGCCACGGCCGCCACGGCCAGCGCGTCGAGGGCGGCGACACCGAACAGGGTTCGGATCGACAGCCACTGCATGAGTCCGAGGGCGATGCGTGTCCGGCGGGTGTCGACGCCCCGGCGGCGCAGTTCGGCGCCGGCCATGGCCAGACCTTCGGCGGGCGCGGCCGGCAGGATGTTCCCCAGTCCGGAGACGACGAGGCCGAGGCGCACCCCGGTGCGGCGGTTCACCCGGTTGCCGACCAGGCGGCGCAGCAACAGGCCCAATGTGGCGTAGCTGACAGCCTCCGCCAGCCCGCCAGCTCCCAACCAGCCGCGGCGGGCTGACGTGAGGGCGCCGACTGAGTCGGCGAACCCGCCGGCCGATGACACCACGGCGTAGATCGCGCCTGCACCGATCACCAACCCGACGCCAACACGCAGCCGGCCGGTTCGCGTCGACGGGCCGGGGGCCGCGCTCTCACCAGCAGACACGACATCAGGTCGGGGCGGGGTCATCGGGTTTCCTGAACGCGTTCCCTATTAGGACTGGCGGGAGAACGGCCGTTCTGGGATCCCAGCTCCCAATGGACTCCCAAAGCAACCTCGGGCGGTTAGCTGCGGACGGACCGAGGACCCGACGCCCCGCAGCTTTGCCGACCCGCTCGGACATACTAGACTTCTTTCACTGCCTGGCGGGGCGGTGCCTTCCGAGTCAAGACATGGACCGTTTGACGCCTGCAGGACTTCGGCCCGGTCCGTCACAGGAAGGAGTCCGTTCCCGGTGATGCCTTCGCCCTCTGAATTGGACGCCCTGCAGCGGCGGGTGCTCGGACTCGCTCCCGAACCCGCCGCTCGTCTCGACAGTCCGTACTGGATCACGAACGACTCCTACGCGGTACTGCGCCACGTTCTCCACGACGTCGGCGGCCAACCCGACGCACCAGTCCCGTACCTGGACAAGGAGGAGGCCGACTGGGAGCTGCGCACCTACGTCCTGTGCGAGGTCCTGGCATGGCGTGGCGTGTGGAACTCCGAGGTCCGCCGCCGGGCCGAGAACGACCTCGGCGCGACGCTGTACTACGGCCTGCCGTATTACGGCCGCTGGATCACCGTGGCGGCCAAGACGCTCGTCGACAAGGGGCTCGTGACGGTGTCGGAGCTGGCGGCCAAGATCGACGAGGTGCGG
This sequence comes from Actinomycetota bacterium, assembly GCA_030838785.1. Taxonomy (GTDB): domain Bacteria; phylum Actinomycetota; class Acidimicrobiia; order IMCC26256; family BP-133; genus BP-133. Next base: position 6,811 of record JAUZEY010000204.1, read on the forward strand.
GCGCGCCACGGAGCCGGCGCATGAGGCGCTTCCAGATCGGCGATCGCGTCTCGGTCCGCGACGCCACGACGCTGTTCCACCACCGAACCCAGTCCTATGTCCGGGGGCGGACGGGCCTGGTCGTCGAGCACCGGCCGGAGTGGTTGATTCCGGAGGACGAGGCGTGGCAGCGCGACGACGGGCGAGTCGAGCCCTTCTACGTCGTGCGCTTCCGGCAGGTCGATCTCTGGCCCAACTACACGGGCCTCGAGTCCGACACGGTGGAGACCGAGGTGGCCGAGGGCTGGCTCGTGCCAGCGGCGGAGGAAACGACGTCATGAGCGACGATCACGACCACCACGCGCCGATCGAGGGCGGCGACGAGATCAGCGAGTTCGACGTGCTGGAGACGGCGATCCGCGAGCTGGCCATCGAGAAGGGCCTCTTCTCGGCCGAAGACCACCGCCGCTTCATGGAGTGGGCGGAGGGCATCGGCCCGCACGGAGGCTCACGCCTGGTCGCCCGGGCCTGGCTGGATCCCCATTTCAAGCAGCGCCTGCTCGCCGACGGCACCGAGACGTCCAAGGAGATCGGGATCGACTGGCTCGATCCAACCGGCACCGGGACCCCGAGTGATTTCACGTACTTCTACGTGCTGGAGAACACGCCCGCGGTGCACAACGTGATCGTGTGCACGCTGTGCTCGTGCTATCCGCGGCCGGTGCTCGGGCAGGCGCCGGAGTGGTACAAGACCCCGCACTACCGGCGTCGCGTGGTTCGCTGGCCTCGGGAGGTGCTCGCCGAATTCGGGTTGCACCTCCCGCCCGGGGTGGAAGTCCGAGTGCACGACTCCAACCAGAAGTCGCGTTTCATGGTTCTGCCGATGAGGCCGGCCGGCACCGAAGGATGGAGCGAGGATCAGCTCGCCGCCATCGTGACCCGCGACACGATGATCGGTGTCGCGGTGCCGCGAGCCGACTGGAACGCCGATCGTGCTCCCACCGAGGTCCGGTCATGACCGTGGGGGGTCCCTATCCGGTGCTCATGGCCAGCGTGCGGAGCGTCGGGCCCCCCGGCGGCGAATCGGCTCGCGCCCCGGCTCCGTGGGAGGCGAACACCCAGGCCACTTGCGACTGCCTGTCGCGGCACGGCACGCTCGACCCCGTCGAGCGGCGACGGGCCGAGGACGAGCTCGGAGCGACCGTCTACGCCGACTTCCCCGTCCGGGCTCGCCCGTTGGTGGTGACCGCCCACGCGCTCTTGGAGCTCGGCGCAATCTCCGAGCCTGAGCTCGAGGCGAAGATGAACGCCGTGCGCGCCCGCTTCCGGAAAGCCTAGGCACGCCGGCGCCACATCACGCGATCGCGCCGCCCGGCCACACCCATTCGACGTCCTCGGGGATGTCCTCGCCATGGACCCGGGTCCAGGCTCGGGCCTCGGCCCGCTTGTCGACCATGAGCTGGCGCACGCGGGCGGCTTGTCCCCCCAGGTTCGGAAGCTGGTCGATGACGTCCATCACGAGGTGGTAGCGGTCGAGGTGGTTGAGCATGACCATGTCGAACGGCGTCGTGGTCGTGCCCTCCTCCTTGTAGCCCCTGACGTGCAGCCGGGGGTGGTTGGTCCGCCGGTAGGTGAGCCGGTGGATGAGCCAGGGATAGCCGTGGTAGGCGAAGACGATGGGCCGGTCGGTGGTGAAGATCCGGTCGAACTGCCGGTCGGGCAGCCCCTGCGGATGCTCACTGTCGGGCTGGAGGGACATGAGGTCCACCACGTTCACCACCCGGACCGCAAGGTCGGGCAGATAGCGGCGGAGCAGGTCGACGGCGGCCAGCGTCTCGATGGTGGGCACGTCGCCGGCACAGGCCAGGACGACGTCGGGGTCGCGCCCCTCGTCGTTGGAGGCCCACTCCCAGATGCCCAGCCCCCGCTCGCAGTGGAGCACCGCCTGGTCGATGGGGAGCCACGTCGGCCCCGGCTGCTTGCCGGCCACGACGACGTTGACGAGGTCGCAGCTGCGCAGGCACCGGTCGGCGATGGCCAGGAGGCAGTTGGCGTCCGGCGGGAGGTAGACCCGGACGACCTCGGCCTTCTTGTTCACGACGTGGTCGATGAACCCCGGGTCCTGGTGGGAGAACCCGTTGTGGTCCTGACGCCAGACGTGGGAGGTGAGCAGGTAGTTGAGCGAGGGGATGGGCCGCCGCCACGGGAGGTCTCGGGCGACCTTCAACCACTTGGCGTGCTGGTTGAACATCGAGTCGACGATGTGGATGAAGGCCTCGTAGCAGCTGAACAGCCCATGGCGCCCGGTGAGCAGGTAGCCCTCCAGCCATCCCTGGCAGGTGTGTTCCGAGAGGATCTCCATTACCCGGCCTTCGCCGGCCAGGTGCTCGTCGACGGGAAGGGTGGCGCCCTTCCACTGCTTGCCCGTCACCTCGTAGACGTCGCCGAGGCGGTTCGACTCGTTCTCGTCCGGCGAGAAGAGCCGGAAGTTCCGCTGCCCCTGGTTGGCCCGCAGCACGTCGCGCAGGAACCGGCCCAGGACCCGGGTGGGCTCGGCCGGCGCCGCCCCCGGTGCGGGCACCGCAACGGCGTTGGCCCGGAAATCGGGCAGGTCGAGCTCGCGGCGGAGCGATCCTCCGTTGGCGTGGGGGTTCGCCCCCATGCGCCGGGGGCCCATCGGTGACAGAGAGAGCACCTCGGGGCGGGGACGGCCCTCGGCGTCGAAGAGCTCCTCCGGCCGGTAGCTCCGCATCCACTCTTCCAGCGCCGCCAGGTGGGCGGGGTGGTGGCGCACGCCCGAGAGCGGCACCTGGTGGGCCCGCCAGGTCCCTTCCACCGGGAGGCCGTCGACCTCGGTCGGGCCCGTCCAACCCTTCGGGGTGCGCAGGACCAGCATCGGCCAGCGCGGCCGCTCGGTCACACCGCCCACCCGGGCGTCGTACTGGATGCGGGCGATCTCGTCGAGGATCTCGTCGAGGACGGCCGCCATGGTCTTGTGCATGACGGTGGGGTCGTCGCCCTCGACCACGTAGGGCCGGTGCCCATAACCCTCGAGGAGAGCTTCGAGCTCACCGTCGGCCAGCCGGGCGAGAACGGTCGGGTTGGCGATCTTCCACCCGTTCAGGTGGAGGATCGGCAGGACGGCACCGTCGTGGACAGGGTCCAGGAACTTGTTCGAATGCCAGGAGGCGGCCAGCGGCCCGGTTTCCGCTTCACCGTCGCCGATGACACACGCCACCAGCAGGTCAGGGTTGTCGAAGGCCGCCCCGTAGGCGTGGGAGAGGGCGTAGCCGAGTTCTCCGCCCTCGTGGATCGAGCCGGGCGTCTCCGGGGCCACATGGCTGGGGATGCCGCCGGGGAACGAGAACTGCCGGAACAGGCGGCGCATCCCCTCGCCGTCGCGGGGGACGTGCGGATAGACCTCGCTGTAGGCGCCCTCCAACCACGTGTTGGCCACCATGCCGGGGCCCCCGTGTCCCGGCCCGCACACGTACATGGTGTCGAGATCCCGCTCCACGATGGCCCGGTTGAGGTGGGCGTAGACGAAGTTGAGACCCGGAGTCGTCCCCCAGTGGCCGAGGAGACGGGGCTTGACGTGCTCAGGCCGCAACGGCTCCGTCAGCAAGGGGTTGTCCAGCAGGTAGATCTGACCCACCGAGAGGTAATTGGCCGCCCGCCACCAGGCGTCGAGCGCCTCGAGATCGATCGGGGAGTCGTGTTCGAGGGCGCGCTCTGTCATGTCGTCTCCAGGGGATCGGATTCGGGACGGTGTGCTGCTGAGCCCGGGGGTGGAACGGTTATATCCATACTCATCGCGCATGCCTTTGTCGATGAAGACTTTGGTGGCCAAGGATTAGATATTCCTTATTCCAGGAAGGCGGATGCCCCCCCGGGGTCGGCCGACTCCAGCGGCCACACAGGTCTCGCGCCGACATCGTTCACATTTAGGTTGGTCACCGGTAACAGCGAGGAAGGAAAAAGACACAATACGGGGGAAGGGCAACCGGATCGGGGGCAGAATGTTGTGGGTCGGGTTTGCCCCTGTCGGGCGCGCGCCGGTCGTGCCTGCCTGGCCGACAACCACAGTGCGGTAGGCCGCCGTGCCGCGACATCACGCGATCGCGCAGTTCGGGAGCGTCCGGCACGATGTGTCTCATCATACGGCGTCATATGCCGTATTCTGGTACCGATGAGACGCAGACGCAGCCGTGAGCTGTTCCCAACTGACGGGCCCGTGCCCGCCGATCGGATGATCGGCCGCGACGGCGATGTCTCCGAACTTGCCCGGGTCCTCGGGAACGGGGTGCACCGAATCCTCGCTGGTCCTCGGCGGACGGGGAAGACCAGCGTGGGCCGTGCCGCACTCTCCCGCCTTCGACGTCGCCGTCTGTATGTCGTTGAGCTGGACCTGTTCAGGATCCCGAACCGCGCCGAATTGGCCGAGGCGATCGTCGTCCAGACGATTGCCAACCGTCCGGTGGTTCGCCAGGCCGTCGCCCGGGCTCGTCGGGCCGGCCGGGCCGCCCTGGCCGGAGCGGCGCTCACGGCTTCGACCCGGCTGAAAACCGAGCTGGGCGACGAGGTCGAGTTGGCGTTCAAGCCCGGGATCGCCGACCGCGATCCGGACCGCTATCTCGCGTTCGGGCTGGAGTTGCTGCAGCGGGTCGCGGCCGCCGACGATCGCCAGCTCGTTCTGTTCATTGACGAGTTCCAGGAGATCGCCGGCGACCGCGCGCCATACGGTGACCCCGACGCGCTCACCAAGCAGATGCGGTCCGTCCTCCAGGACTCGAATCGGGTCACGTGTCTGTTCGCCGGCAGCGTCGAGCACCTCATGCGGGATCTGTTCACGCCCCGCCAGCGGGCCTTCTACCAGTTCGGCGGCTTCCACGCTCTCGGACCGATCGACGTCGCGGACTGGCGCGTCGGACTGGTCTACCGCTTCGCCGAAGATGGCTGCACCGTGACTCCTGATGCCTTGGCCCGTCTCATCGAGCTCGGGGAAGGGCACCCTCGGGCCACGATGCTCGTGGCCCAGCAGACGCACGACGCGGCCATCGCCGATGACACCCTCATCGTCGACTCCGGGCTGGTGGCGGTCGGGCTGGCGTCCGCCATGGCCGCCGACCGGGTCAGTCACGAGCTGGTGACGGAGCGCATCCGCTCCCTCGGTCGTCACACGCTGGTCGTCGCCCGCCGGGTCGCTCAGGGTCAGCGCGCCTACCCAGGCTTGGAAGCCAAGACCGCCACCCGCGCCGTCAACGCCCTACGCGACGCCGGTCTGATCGAACAGCACGGCCGGGGCGATTGGCAGGTCACCGACCCCTTGCTGCGCCGCTACCTGACCGAGCTGTAAGCCCGTGATTGCACAGGCGAAACGAGCACCTCGACCCGGCAGTCGAGACTGTCACCCCCGGGCCCCCGGGCCCAGATCTGGAGCTCGGCCGATCTAGGGAACGACGACGGTCCTGACGAAACCTGCACCGGGAGGTGGCTGCAACAGGACATCGGGGAGCTCGTCGAGCGCCACCAGGGTCGGCTTCGGAGGGTGGAGGACCCCGCGGGCGAGCCGGTTCAGCACCACTTCGAGGGTGCGGGCGAGGTGGTGGGAGTTGGCCGTGATCCAGGTGGCCCACTCGACGCCGACCACCGTGCGGTTCCGGAGCAGGATCTGGTTGGCCGGCAGCCGGGGGATGTCGCCGCTGGCGAAGCCGACGACGAGGTACCGGCCCTGCGGGCCGAGGGATCGCAGGGCGAGTTCGGCGAGTTCGCCGCCGACCGGGTCGAGCACCACTTCGATGCCGCCCGGGAACCGGTCCTTCATGACCTGGCGGAGGTTGACGGAGCGGCGGTCCACGATCACGTGGGGCTTGACCGGGTGGCCGTCCCACGTGGCCGGGTCGGACGTCACGGCGATCACCTCGGCGTCGAGGTGGACGGCGATCTCCACGGCGGCGGCGCCGACCGCTCCGCTGGCCCCGAGGATGAGCAGCCGTTCGCCGGCCCGGAGCCCGCCGCGCTCTTCGAGGGCGTAGCTGGCGGTGCCGTAGGCCTCGATCGCCGCCACGGCGAGTTCGTCGGCGACGTTGGGCGGGACGGGCACCACGGCGAAGGCCGGCGCCACGATGTGGGTCGCCCAGGTCCCGTAGCCGCTCTTGAGGACGATCACGCTCGTCCCGGGGGTCAGGTGGGTGACGCCCTCGCCGGTCCCGACCACTTCGCCGGCGCCGACGGCGCCCGGGACGAACGGCAGAGGAGGCCGTACCTGGTAACCGCCGCCGACGATGAGCCGGTCCACGAACGAGACGTTGGCCGCGGTGGTGCGGATGAGGACCTCGCCCGGACCCGGTTCCGGGATGGGCGCCGACTCGACGACGACACCGTCGCTGGTACCGAACGACCGGCAGACCACTCGTTTCATCGCCGCGCTGTTCATGGGCACAGTTCCCTTTCGGTGCGGTGGCGCCTCGATTCGACCAACGAGCAGGCGACGAGGGCGGCGACCTTGAGTTCGTGCCAGCGCTGGGCCGGGTTCAGCCACAGCAGCTTGTCGACGTCGCGGCCCGGGGGCAGGTCGGTCTCGGTCGCCGGTTCCAGGGAACCGGCGAAGGCGCCCGACACGTGCCGGCCGAGCCGGTCGAGGCCGTCCCGGGCGCCGGCCAGGATCCGGTCGAAGCTCACGAAGCCGTGGATCTGCCCGGGGTAGTGCAGCGCCCGGACGGGTACGCCGGCGGCCCGGAGGCGGGCGGCGTAGGCCAGGCCCTCGTCGCGGAGCGGGTCGAAGCCGGCGGTCAGCACGATCGCCGGGGCCCCGCCCCGCAGGTCCGGAGTGCTGAGGGCGGAGGCGAGGGGGTCGGAGAGATCGGAGACGCGGCTGATCTGGGCTCGCAGCCAGGCCATCCACTCCGGCGTGAACAGCCCCGGCATCCGCTCCGACGCCGACGAGTGGGACCCGGTGAGATCCGTCGCCGGATAGACCAGGACCTGGGCGGCGAGCGGGAGCCGGCGTCGGGCGCAGTCCTGGGCCACCAGCGCCGCGATCCCGCCACCCGCCGAGTCGCCACCGACGGCCAGTCGGGCCGGATCACCACCGAGCTCGCCGGCGTGCGCCGCCAGCCACGAGACTGCGGCGAGGCAGTCGGCCCGCCCGTCCTCCAGCGGGTGCTCCGGGGCGAGGCGGTACCGGACGGCGACGACGACAGCACCGGTGCGGTTGGCCAGCGCCCGGCAGAGGGCGCCGGCGGTGTAAAGGTCGCCGAGGACGAACCCGCCGCCGTGGAACCACGCCAGCACCGGCCGGGGGCCCGGGCCTCCGGCGGGGACATAGGCCCGGATGCGCACGGCGCGTCCCGGCCCGGGGACCGTCCGGTCGATGACGGCCTCGACAGGCTCCCGGGACCCGAACGCCTTCACGGCCAGTCGCCAGCGGCGCCGGGCGGAGTCGGGCCCGGTCCGGCGGAGGGAAGGCCCCCGCGCCGGGAGCAACTGCAGCAGCAGCCGGCGGACCTCGGGGTCGGGACGGGAGGACCGGAGCATCACGGCGACGCAATCGCCGCCGTGGTGCCCGGACGGCGGCGGACCCTGGCCGCCGGAGCGGTGGAGGTGCCCGGTGGCGGCGGTCCTGCGGGGGCGACACCGGCGGCCGCCCGGAGCTCCTCATAGGCGGCGCGCAGATCGTCGGCGAAGTCCCACACGTCGGGGACGACGTCGGGATCGGCGACCGGGCCGAGGGTCAGGTACTCCCGGTAGCTGAGCGTGCAGAGGAACAGCCCGTTGTTCGTCCACTGGACGCCGAACGGGTACCAGTGCAACAGCTCGTGCTCGCCGAGGAAGAGCGGCTGGCGGGGGCCGGGCACATTGGTGGAGGTGATGTGGAACGGGAAGTAGGTCCGGGGCCAGAGCTTCCAGACCAGCCGCCACAGCGGCGCCGGGCACCAGTTGCTGGAGGCGATCACCTCGTAGATGCCGGCCGCCTGCTCGCGCCGTTTGAGGTCCTGCATGGCTGCCCGCTCGGCGGCCAGCCGTTCCGTTCCGTCGGGGATCCCGACGTACAAGGGGGCGACCACCATGGAGACGAGGTTGCCCAACGCGCCCGACTGGTCGTGGCCGCGGACGCTGACCGGGCACAGGGCCTCGAGTTGGCGCCCGTCGGGGTCGACGCCATGGCGGGCCATGTACCGGGCGAGACCCCCGGCGAGCACGGCGAGGACGAGGTCGTTGATCGTGCCTCCGAGCGTCGCCCGGACCGCCTTCACCTCGGCGAGGGGGAATTCGACCCAGGCGAAGTCCCGCTTGGGATGGATCGGAGCGTTGAACGGCGTCGGCGGCAGCGGCCGGACCAGGAGGGGGCCGGTGTCGACCGCGGCCCGGGTCAGGGCCCACGCCCGCTTGGCCAGCGAGCCGACGGCCCCGGGGCGGACGAGGTCGCCCACCTCCCGGACACCCCCGAGCATGTGCGCCACCTCGTCGGCCACGACGTGGCGGAGCCGCTCGACCCGTCCCGGCACCGGCCGGGGCTGCCAGGCGTTGGCCGGGGGCGGGGGCGGGGGAGTGCCGCGAACGGTTGCGTGCAGCACCTCGATGAGCTCCACGCTCGACACGCCGTCGACCATGGCGTGGTGCAGCTTCAGGAAGATGACGGTCCCGCTACCGGCGTGGCCATGGAGGACCGTGAGGTGCCAGAGCGGGCGGTCACGCTCGAGGAGACGGCAGTAGAGCTCGCCGCACACCCGGGACAGCACGCGGTCGTCGCCGGGGCCCGGGAGCGTCTGCTCGTCGACGTGGTTGGCGACGTCGAAGTCCGGATCGTCCTCCCACGTGGGGTGGGCGATGCCGAACGGCGCCGGCACGATCTTCTGCCGGTACCGGGGCAGGAGGTGCATGCGGTCGCCGATCATCCTGACGATGTCGGCGGCGGTGATGTGGCCGTCGTAGACCATGCACTCGGCGACGTGCATCGGCTGTTCCGGCCGTTCCCAGCTGAGGAACACCGAGTCGTGGGCCGACAGCCGCTTGGGCGGTGAGCTGGCCATGCGTCAGACCTCCGAGCCGGCCAGGGCGCGACCGGCCCGAGCCCATCGCTCGAGCTGGGCCAGCTGGGGCAGGTGACGGCTCAGGATCTCGTCGTCGCTCGCGGCGATGGTCACCGTCTCGTCGGGCTGGCCCAGCCATACCTCGCCGGTGGTGCCGTCGATGGTGATCTCGTCGCCGGCGGCGAACAACGGCGTGCCGTCGGGCCGACCGACGCCGTCCGGTCCGATTCGAAGCGAGCCCGCACCGACGACCGCCGGGATGCCCCACCCGCGGGCCACCACCGCGGCGTGGCTGACGAGACCGCCGGTGCTGGTCAGGATCCCGACCGACACCGACATGCCGTGCACGTCCTCGGGGCTGGTCTCCGGCCGGACGAGGATGACCGGTCCCTCGGAATCGGCGGCGGCGTCGGCGTCGAGGACGACCGCACCGGTCACGCGGCCCGGTGACGCCCCCACGCCGACGGCGACAGGGACGGAGGACGCCGAGGTGTGCCGGGCGGCCGCGAGCACTTCGGCCCGGGCCTTGTCCCGCAGCGCCGACGGGACCCGCGCGCTCGCCTCCTCGGGGCTGAGCCGAATGTCGGGATCGTCGACCATCTCGACGGCGGCGCGCACCGCCGCCACCGCCCCCCGCTTCCCGACGCGGGTCTGGAGGATCCACAGCCGTCCCCGCTCCACGGTGAACTCGACGTCGCACAGGTCGCGGTAGTGGATCTCGAGCCGCCGCAGATGGTGGCGGAGCTCGTCGTAGGCGTTGGGGAGGACCTTCCCCATGGCGTCGATGGTGAGGGTGTGGGCCGTGCCGGCCACGACCTCCTCGCCCTGGGCCCGGGGGAGGAAGTCGCCGTAGGGGACCGCCTCGCCGGTGGACGGGTCGCGGGTGAAGACCACGCCCGTGCCCGACTCGTCGTCGAGGTTGCCGAACACCATGGCCTGGACGTTGACGGCGGTGCCGAGATCATCGGCGATTCCCTCGTGGGCCCGGTAGGCCCGAGCCCGGGGGCTGTCCCAGCTGCGAAAGACCGCTTCCACCGCTCCCCGCAGTTGCGCCATCGGGTCGTCGGGAATCGAGAGCCCCTCCTCGGTCAGCGCCCCGAGGATGCCGTCGACATCGGCTCGGAGCTCGTCGACGCCGGCGGGCCCGACGCGGTCACGGCGGCCGCCGCGAAGCCGCTCGGCCGGCACGCCGAGCACGGTGGTGGCGTACATCATGAGGAAGCGCCGGTAGCTCTCCCCGGCGAACCGGGCGTCACCGGAGGCCTCGGCCAGCCCGGCCACGGCGGCCGGGTTGAGACCGAGGTTGAGGACGGTGTCGAGCATGCCGGGCATCGACCGGGGCGCGCCACTGCGGACGGCGAGCAGCAGCGGCTCCGTCGGCCCCCCGAACGACCGCCCCATCCGCTGCTCGAGCGCCCGGCATTGCTGTTCGAGCGCGGCGTCGAGGCCTTCGGGCCAGCCGATGTCCCGGTAGGTCCCGCAGAGGGGGACTGCGACGGTGAAGCCGGCCGGCACGGGCAGCCCCAGCACGCTCGTCATCTCGGCGAGGCCGGCGCCCTTGCCGCCGAGGACGGAGATCAGCTCGCGGGGCGGGCGGTCGTGGGGGTAATCGAAAGGGAAGATCATCTCGGCCGGCGGCCGGGCGGTCTGGCGCGGGGAGCTCACGGTGATCGCTTCTTTCCTGGTCTAGGAGTGCGCTGAAAAAATGCTCTGAAATTGGGAGCGACTGAATTTTTTCAGCGCGCTCCTAGTGACCGTCGGCCGTGGACCGCTCGCGGCCCAGGGTGCTGAGCAGGTCCTGGTGCAGCTCCATCCAGTAATCGTGGTAGCTGGCCGCCAGCGGAGCGGCCAACGCACGGGTGTCGCCGTTGCGGAGCCGGGCGAGAGCTTCGGTGAAGCCGGTTTCGTAGTGGCCGAAGCGGGGGAGCAACTCGGCGAGGCCGGCGGTCACCGCCACGGCCTGGGGGTGGAGTCCCCCGAGGTCGGCGACGACGGCCGCGTCGTAGGCGGCGTCGCCATGGTCGTTGGGGGACCCGTCGGGCCGCAGCTGCCACCGGGTGCAGATCTCTTTGAAGGGCTCGTTCAGCGCCAGGAACGACTCGTTGGCCAGCTCGACCTCGGACCGGCAGCCGCGCTCGGCCAGCTCGTCGGCCAGCAGCCCGGCATGGGCGGCGCGCCCGTCCGGGGTGAGGATCCATCCCGAGATTCGGCCCGACCGCTCAACGACGTGCCCGTCGGCGCGGGCCTGTTCGAGGAGTTCCGCGACGGTGGCCGCGTCCACGCCGGTCCGTTGCGCCACGGTGTCGCGGTCGACGAAGCCACGGAGCCGTAGCGTATGGAGAACAAGAAGCCGCTGGTCGGTGAGCCGGGCAGAGGTCATGTGTGGTCCCTCCCATGAATGTGAATCGTATGTCACATCCTAAGGAGGAGGCGCCCTGTCTGCAAGCATAAATGTGAACGGGACTCCACAACCCGTATACTCCGCTCATGCCTGACGCCACGACTGCGGTTGGAAGCGGAGCAAAGACACGCCGGGGGGCGGCCACCCGGGCCCGCCTCGTCGACGCGGCGGGCACCGTCTTCGCCGAGTGTGGCTACAGCGCGGCCCGCATCTCCGACATGGTCCGCCTGGCCGGCATCTCGCAGGGCAACTTCTACCGGCACTTCCAGAGCAAGGACGAGATTCTCCTGGCCGTGCTCGAGGGCCCGCTCGATGACCTGCGGCGGGCCAGCAGCCGCCAGCCCGGGGCGCAAGTGATCCTCTCCGAGCTCGTGGCCGCCAACCGCGCCTACTTCGCCGCCTACGCCCGCCACCGCCACGTCATCCGGGTGATGCGGGAGGCCGCGGCCACGAACCGCGACTTCGGGCGGCTCTGGCTGGGGATCCGGCAGGGGTTCGTGGACCGGACGACGCACTGGCTTGAACGCCTTCAGGCGTCCGATCAGCTGGAACCCGGGGCGAACCTCGGATTACTGGCCGAGACGCTCGGCTCAGTCGTGGAGCACCTCGCCTACGTCCGGATCGCCCTGCCGACGGAGCTTCCCCGAGGAGAACTGCTCGACGATCTCGGTCGGCTGGCCGGGGAGGCCTGGTTCCTGATCCTGACCGGGCGGGAGCGGCTCGCTCGCTGAGGTTCGCCTCGAGGGCGGCCCGTCCAATGACGTTGTCGTCGCATTCGACGCGCCCCGATCACGGGTGTCTTCCCACAAGACGGGCAGAAATCTCTTGTCATCGGCCGTCTGGGTCGTTACGTTTGCGACATGCGATTCACAAAACGCTCCGGACAGGGCGTGGCGCTCCTCGCACTGGCGGGCTCCGCCGTGGCGCTGCTCCCGACGCCTGCTCCTGCCCAGACCCTCTCCACGTTCGACGCCCGGGCGACCGCCACCGGCGTCGACGTCACCGTCGCCAACCCGTCGATCCCGCTCGGGCTCGTCGTCCAGGGGACGGCCCCCGTCGCCCGGGCCGCCCTCGACTCGCTCGGAACCTCCGAGGCGCTCGCCGCCGGCCCCTACCCGGGGGACCTGGCCGCGTCGCTGCCCGGCACGGTCAAGACCACCAGCGGCGTCCCGCTGCCCGACTACCCGCTGGTGGCCCACGCCAGCTCCGGCGACGACCCCAAGGAGGTCGTCGCCCCCGGTGTCAGCCTCCGGGCCGAGAGCCACCCGTCCCGTTCGGCCAGCCGAGCGACCGTCGGTTCCGACAGCACCGGCTCCACATCGACGGCCGACGCCGAACGCGGCGACGCCGGAGGCGTGCAGGCCACCGCCATCGCCCGCTCGGACGCGCTGCGGGTCCTCGACCGGCTGACCCTCTCGGGGGTCGTGGCCGAGGCGTCGACCTCCGTCGACGAGGCCGGCGCCCGGACCTCCCGCTCATCGCTGCGCATCGACGCCATCGACGCCGCCGGGCTGCTCGTCTCCGTCCCGGCGACGACCCCGAAGGGCGGGCTGCCCGACATGCCGCCGCTCGTCTCCGGCCAACCGGCGCCGCCCAAGCCGCCGCCGTCGGAGCCCACACCGCTGCCCGCCGGAGGAACCACCGTCACCGGCCCGGTGCTGCGCTTCGCCGATGGCCAGTTCACCGTCGTTTCGGGCACGGGCGGCAAGCCCACGCAGGTCCCCGTCCCGGCCGCGGCGGTGGCCGACGGCTTCCGGAAGCTCGGGATCGAGATGACCTACCAGGCGGCCCAGCCGACCGCGACGGGTGTCGTCGCCCCGGTCCTGTCGTTTCGCATGACGCTGCCGGCCGTCCCCGACAACCCGACCGCCCTCCAGGGGCCGACGACCGTCACGGTCGACATCGGTCGGGTGACGACATCGGTGACCGGCCAGGCCGGCCCCGACGCCGGAATCGGCGTCGATCCCATCGCCGCGCTCCCGGTTCCCTCCGGCACGGCGACGGCCTCTGCAGCGTTGCTCCCCGTCCCGGTGAGCGGTG
>JAUZEY010000251.1 GCA_030838785.1 Actinomycetota bacterium
AAGGAACAGCGAGTGCGGTTCGATCGCGACGTGGTCATTGTGGGGGGCTGCGGGCATGTCGGGCTACCGCTCGGGCTCTGCTTCGCCGATCGCGGTCTCTCCGTCGCGCTGCACGACATCGACGAGGCCGCCGTCGGCACGGTCCAGTCCGGCCGGATCCCGTTCGACGAGCCGGGCGCGCTCGACGTCCTGGGAAGAGTCCTTGGCACCCGCCTCGTCGTCACCACCGACCCGGAGATCGTAAGGACGGCGGAGTGCGTCGTCGTGGTGGTCGGAACTCCGGTCGGCGGCCACCTCTCGCCCGACCCCCAAGCCATGGCCCGGGTGATCGAGAACCTAGGCGACCAGCTCGTCGACGGGCAGCTCCTCGTCTTACGCAGCACGATCTATCCGGGGGTGACCGCTCTGGTGGAACGCGTCATCGCCCACCTCGGCCGGGCCGTCGACGTTGTCTTCTGTCCGGAGCGTATCGCCGAGGGCAAAGCGATGTCCGAGCTCTACGAACTGCCGCAGATCGTTGCCGGTCGATCGGAGTGGTCAACCGACCGGGCCGAGAAGCTGTTCCGGAACCTGACCGACGAAACCGTCCGGCTCCTGCCGGAGGAAGCGGAACTGGCGAAGCTGTTCACGAACACCTGGCGGTACATCAAGTTCGCCATCGCTAATCAGTGCTACATGATGGCCAACGACTTCGGGGTGGACTTCGAGCGCGTCCGCACTGCGCTGATGCACGAGTACCCGCGGGCGGCGGACTTCCCCCGCGCCGGCTTCGCCGCCGGGCCCTGTCTTCTGAAGGACACGATGCAGCTCGCCGCCTTCAACAACAACAACTTCGTGCTCGGCCATTCGGCGATGATGATCAACGAGGGGCTTCCCCTCTACGTCGTCTCCCGACTCGAACGGCAATACGACCTGTCGGACATGACGATCGGGATCCTTGGAATGTCGTTCAAGGCCGAGTCGGACGACATCCGCTCGAGCCTCAGCTACAAGCTGAAGCGGATCCTGCGGTTCAAGGCTGGCCGTGTGCTGTGCACCGACCCCTACGTGCGCAACGATCTGGATCTCCTGCCGCTGGAGACGGTCCTGGCCGAGTCGGACCTGCTCGTCGTCGCAACACCGCATCGCCAGTATGCCGACCTGGACACCGACATCCCGATGGTGGATCTCTGGGGCGTGCGGCGCAACGGGGTCCGCGTATGAAGCCCCGGGTTTCTATCGTGGTGACGACCTACAACGAAGGGGAAGCGATCGTCCCCTGCCTCGACCGCATCTTCGAGTCCGTTGCGCTGCCGTGCGAAGTACTGGTCGTCTACGACTCTCCTGACGACACCACCGCACCGTACGCCGAAAAGTACGCTCGAGACGACCCTCGGGTCGTGCCGACGCTGAACGCATACGGTGCCGGCCCGGCCCGAGCGATTCGGTTCGGTTTCGACCACGCCCGAGCGGATGTCGTCGTCGTGACGATGGCCGACGGGTGCGACGACCCCGCCCAGATCGATCAACTGGCGCGCCTGGTGGAGCGGGGCGTGGTCGTGGCGGCCGCTTGTCGTTACAGCCGAGGGGGGCAACAGGTCGGTGGTCCGGCCTTCAAGTCTCTGCTGTCTCGCCTGGCCGGGCGCAGCCTGGCGATCTTCGCCAGGGTCGGGACGCGAGACGCCACCAACTCGTTCAAGGCCTACTCGCGAGAGTTCGTCCAGCAGGTCGGCGTCGAGTCCGACGCCGGATTCGAAGTCGGCCTCGAGTTGGTGGCCAAGGCACGGCGGCTCCGTCTGCCGGTGGCCGAGATTCCGACCATCTGGCTCGATCGCAGCTTCGGCGTCTCCAACTTCAAACTCGCTCGGTGGCTGCCCAAGTACCTGCGCTGGTACCGCTACGCCTTCGGTCGGCGCCTTACCCTCGACCAGGTTCGTACGCAAGCGCGGGAGCAGGCACGATGAGCAAAGTTCTCGTCAGCGGGTCCTCTGGCTTCATCGGCGGCTACGTCGTCGAGGAGCTTCTTCGCCGTGGTCATGAGGTGGTGGGAGTCGACAACTTCTCCAAGTACGGTCCGATCGCCAAGTCGTACGACTCGCACCCCGCCTACAGGCTGGTAGAGGCGGACGCCCGGGACGTCGGCCTCATGACCGATCTGCTACGCGGCTGCGACCATTTCATCGCCGGGGCCGCCCTCATCGGTGGCATCTCGTACTTCCACACCTATGCCTACGACCTCATTGCCGCCAACGAGCGGATCATCGCCGCCTCCTGCGACGCCGCCATCGCCGCCCACCGGGAAGGTCGTCTGCAGAAGGTCACCTACGTCAGTTCCTCCATGGTCTTCGAGTCGGCCACATCGTGGCCGTCGTACGAGGGGCAGGAACGCGAGATCCCGCCGCCGTTGTCGTCCTACGGCTTCCAGAAGTTGGCGGTCGAGTATTTCGCCCGCGCCGCCCATCAGCAGTACGGGCTGCCCTACACCATCGTGCGGCCGTTCAACTGTGTCGGGATCGGTGAGCAGCGGGCGGTCGGCGAGGTCGAGATCCTCAGTGGGAACATCAAGCTGGCGATGAGCCATGTGGTACCGGATCTCGTCCAGAAGGTCATCAAGGGCCAGGATCCGCTCCGCATCCTGGGAGACGGGAATCAGATCCGCCACTACACCTACGGGGGCGATCTGGCGCGCGGGATCGTCACCGCCATGGAACATCCCAAGGGCCTGAACGACGACTTCAACCTGTCGACGGCCACGTCGACCACTGTTCTGGAGTTGGCCGAATGCATCTGGCGGAAGCTGCAAGGCCCCGAGGTCCCCTTTCGCTATGTGTGCGATGAGCCGTTCGAGCACGACGTTCAGCGGCGAGTACCGGCGACCGAGAAGGCCCAACGTGTGCTCGGCTTTGTTGCCGAGACCAGTCTCGACGAGATGCTCGACGAAGTGATTCCCTGGATCGCCAAGGCCATCGCGGATGGTTCGATCTGACGAACTCGGTGTGACGAGTACGTCAAGTCCTCGTCGGCACACGACACCGAGATCGGCCTTCGTCGCTTCCGTGGCGGTCATCGCCATCGGCACATGGCCCCAGTGGTGGCTCCGCCCGACCACCGGCCTCGATGTGTCCTGGAATGCGGCTCTCGAGCTCGCCGCCCACGGCGCGGCCCATCTCCAGCGCCCCTTGGTCTTCACTTACGGACCGTTGGGCTTTCTGAGTGGGTCGTACCTCTTCTCGCGGGACTCCGGGTTGGCCACCGTCGCCGCTATGGCCCTGCTCCACCTGGCCACCGCGATCCTGCTCGTGGCGCTCTGGTACCGGCTGGGACGAGGCCGCTGGCTCACGATCGTGGGGGGCTACTTCACGCTGCTCTGCGTGGGACAGATGGGCGAGGTCGACGTCCTACCGATGCTCGCCGCGCTGTGGGGTTGCCTCATGATGGCCCGGGATCCAACCCCGCCTCCCCGGCGGGTGATCGTCGCCCTCTCGTTCCTGACCGGCACACTGCTCCTCGTGAAGTTCAGCTCTGGACTGGCACTGGCGTCGACGACCGTACTCTTCACTCTGCTTACCGGATGGCGCGACCGGATCCGCTTGCTGGCCATCGCGGCGGTCTGCACGGTGGGAACAGTGAACCTGCTCTTTGCCGCTACGGGCCACTCCCCATCGCGCCTTCCGCAGTTCTTCAGCACGTCTCTCGAGATCACCCAGGGGTACGGGAAGTACATGGGGACACGGGGCCCGAACTTCCTTCGCGACTACGCGATCGCGATGCTGCTGAGCGCGGTCCTGATTGCAGCCGCGCTCGCGTCCCAGGCCTGGCGGGATTCGTGGCGGAGCCTCCTGCCGCTCGTGCCTCCGCTCGTGTTCGGTCTGAAGCACAGCTTCGTGCGCTACGACGGGGGTCACACCCGAACGTATTTCGTCCTGCTTCTGCTGACATGTCTCCTGATGCTGAGTGTCCATCACGCCGGACAACGTCGCCGGGACGGAACCACCCTCCTCACAGTCTCTCTGGTCGCCGGCGCGATGGTGGTGTCGTTCTCCGGTCAGAACCCCGCGGCCTTCGTCGACCCGGTGCCGCACGGCAGGGCTCTGGCGCGGCAGATGAGCTACCTCGTCTCACCGTGGCGATTGGACGGTCTGGCCGACAAGGGAAGAGCCTCGCTGCGGCGGAAGTACAAGCTGGATCCACTCCTGCCCTACCTGACCGGACAGCGGGTCGACATCGAGCCCTTCGAGGCCGCGGCAGCCTGGGCCTACCCCGAAATCAGGTGGAATCCTGTCCCGGTGTTCCAGCGGTACTCCGTTTACACACCAGCCCTGGACAGCCTCAACGCCAGGACGCTCCTCGACGATCGCACCGCACCCACGGTCATCCTGCAGCAGACGCCTCGGGCGATCGACGGGCGGAACCCCTTCTTCGAGGCGCCTTCCGGCCTCCTGGCCACGGTTTGTCACTACGAGGAACTTGCCGTCGAGGCGGAGTGGCAGCTCCTCCGGCGCATTCCCAGTCGCTGTGGACGAGAACGGGCCCTCACCACGGTGACGGCTGACCTCAACGAGGAGATTGCCGTCCCGCAGTCACCGCCCGGGCACATCCTGGTCGCACGGGTCGCGGGCCTCGGGCTGGGCGGATTCGAAACATTGTCCAGTCTGCTGTTTCAGGCCCCGACGACATCGGTGGCGACGAACGGAAACTTCGCCATGCGCCTGGTCCCGGCCGAGGGAGCAGGTCCGCTCCTCATGGCGGCGCCGTCATCCCTCGGGTGGAGCCCGGATTTCGCACCCCCGCCGCCGGTGCGGAGCCTCCGGTTCAGCCGCTCAGGCGTTCTGGCGAAGCGGCATCTCCCGCTCCGCATCCGCTTCGCGGTCATACCGCTGCAGGAAACCTCCGCCGTCCGCCCCGCCTGAGCCGGCGGAGAAACGGAACGGCGGCCACCAAGCCGCCGATGGCAAGGATGGATCCCGATGCCGCCGCCAAAACGAGGCCGCGCCCCTCCGCCCGATTGCGGTAGTGGAAGCGGACCGTGTGCTCCCCCGCCGGCACCACGACGCCCCGGAAGAGCCCGTCCGCACGGTAGACGTTGGTCGGACGCCGATCGACGGTCGCACTCCAGCCGGTGTCGTAGCCGGCACTGATCCGAAGGAATCCTCCGGCGTCGCTGTTCACCCGCCAGATCTCGCTGTCGGCAGCCAACGCCAGTCGGCCTACCGCGCCCCCTCCGCCGCTCACCGGCTGGGACAGCCCTACGACGGCAGCGGTGGCCTCCGGCTTCCAATCCGTCTTGCCGGCGGCTGACCACATCGCCTCCTCGGTGGCCGGCCGCGCCTCACGGACAAGTTGGGCAGGCCCGTCCGACAACACTCCCCAGGCCACCGGGTTCTGACCGCCCAGTCGCTGACCACCCGGCACCTCGATGCCGGCGTCGGCGAGCACCGTGCGAACATCGAGCGCGGCGACCTGCGGCTTTGCAATCGCGGCCGGATCGATGATGGGAGGAGTGATATTCACCGCCGCGGCAAAGGTGCCGTAGTCGTCGATGCTGCGCAGGTAACGGTCGGCGGCCTTCGGGAAGAGCACCGCCTGCCCTTGGGCATCCATCACGCCATAGACCATCGGTATCACCGGTGAGATTGCCGGCAAGGGAGTCAGCGCATGTCCGACCCGGATGATCCGCCCACCGCGGTTCCTGGCGATCGTCATGGCCTCCAAGGGCGGGTAGGCGGTCGCCTTGTGGACGGAGGGATACCAGCGGGGCGTGACGAACGCCACTTCGCAGGCGACCGCGGCGAGGACGAGGCTCTTCTTCAGATTGCGTCTGCGCCGCGGCAGGAGCGCGACGACGCCCACGAGTCCGAGGAGTGCGCCGGCCACGAGGATCCTGATGGCAAAGTACCGATGGGGGGCGCCCGCGATGCGAAAGACGTGGATGGCCCATCCCGCGACCGCCAGCAGACCGACTCCCGACGTCACGAGTGCCCCGAGGACCGCAGCCCGTCGCCGGGCCAGGAGACCGTCGAGGCCCAGGGCGGCAGCGGGGATGACCAGAGCCGGCAGGACACATATTGTGCGGGAGCTTGATCGGAACCGGTCATACAGTGGCACCGTCCGGTACAGCACACTGTTCGGCCACCCCGCGAACGACAAGGCGACCAGCAGGAGCGCTCCGGCCAGGAGTCCCAGCACGACCGGGTGGCGGCGGCTCTCGCCGATGGCCGCCCCGAACAGCACGAGAGCCACCACGCCCACGAAGGGCGTGTCCATCGAGTAGCCGTGCGGCGTCTCGAAGTCCACCCCGTCGGCCGGGT
>JAUZEY010000275.1 GCA_030838785.1 Actinomycetota bacterium
GTGCCCCCCGGCAAAGCCTCAGCCAACTAGCGCCGTTGGCGGGCTGCAGAGCCGGTGGTCGGCATGGTGTCTACGGCGGGCCGAGGAAGCGGCAGCGGGGTCCGGGGGCCCGGGCGAGTCGGCCGTCGAGCGTGGCGAGGGGGACAGCGAGCGACTCGGCGAGCGCCACATACCAGGCGTCGTAGGCCGTGACCGAACCTCGGAGCTCCCACACCCGGGTGGCGAACGGTTCGTACGGGAAGAGCTCGGCGGGCAGGGCGACCAGGTCGGCGTGGGCGAGGCTGGCGACGTCGTCCGATACGTCACCGGCCAGCGCCGCCCGGCGCAGGATGTTGGCCGCCTCGACGGGCATGAGGTGCGGTGCGGCCAGCGGCTGCCCGGCGACGAGCGCTTCGGCCCAGCGGCCGGCCGGGCCGTCGTCGACCAGCGCGGCGACGATCACCGACGCGTCGACGACGGCGGTCACCGGCGGTCGGCGTCCCGGTGGGTGAGGATTCGCTCGGGTGGGAGCGTGGTCCCGGTGCGGGCCTTGCGTTCCCGGACGCTGGCCATCAGCGTGCCGGCGTCGGGCCGGCGGGCGAGTTCGACGAGCTGCGTCCGGAGGTACTCCTGCAGTGATCGTCCCGACCGGGCGGCCCGGGCGGCGAGCTCGTCGCGGGTGTCGTCGGGGACGTCGCGTATGGTGATGGAGGCCATGCATGCATTTTGCTGCTACGCACAGCATATTGCAATGCGAGAGCATCGAGGCATCAGGTGGGACACTGAAGTCCATGCAGCCGTTTGGGGAGGGGCGGGCGCCGGCGTCGATGTCGGGGGACGGGTTCGTCACCGTGGCGGACGGTACCGCCCGGTGGGGGCGGTTCGGGGCGGCGGGGGTGCTGGTGCGGTGCGCCGACGCGGACGGGTCGTGGTCGTACTTCCTGGCCCGGCGGTCGGAGTGGTGCCACCAGGGGGGTTGCTGGGCGGTTCCCGGTGGGGCGCTCATGCAGGGGGAGGCGCCGCTCGAGGGGGCGCGGCGGGAGTTCGCGGAGGAGATCGGCGACGTGCTGGGCGAGGGCTTCCGCGTCGCCGACGTCCACGAGGACGACCACGGCGGCTGGTCGTACTGGACGATCGTCGTCGAGGTCCCCGAGCCCTTCGCCGTGCCCGCCCCGGCGAACTGGGAGACGGCCGAAGCCGGCTGGATCCCCCACTCCCGGTTGCCCGAGCTCGAACTGCTGGCCGCCTTCCGCCGGACGCTGGTCCGGCTCGGCATCCTCGACGAGGCCGGTCCGTAACGAGCCAGGGGCCCATGGCCCATCTTGGTAGCGACTGGTAGGCAGGTCGAGCTAGTTCGGCAGCAGTCTTGCCCCGAAACCGGCCCCGGAGCGTCAAGCTCGCCGTAACACGAGGTCAAGGGCCGGCGATCTCCCCGGCACAAGCAACGACGGCGAAGCGTCGATCCGGTGGGCTGTAGATGGTCGCCTGGCCTCCGGGGAGCGAGTGGCGAAACCCACGCCTGTTGACCCCTGAAAGCTCAACCCGCGGAGGGCTTCCTTTCCATGATTCGTAACCGTCTGAAGCTGCTGAGCGCCGGGATCGGCGTGCTCGGCATGGTGTTGTCCCTCTCATCCGTGGCCGGCGCCGACGACATCGTTCCCGACAGCTCGACCGCCGCCGTGACCTTCTCCCACCCGGTGACCATGAACGTGACGCTCGTCGCCGTCGACGACGCAGGCTGGAACGGTGACAACAAGGCGCACACGCTGTGCAACATCCGCACCAGCACCGGCGCCCAGTTCGTCAAGACCTCGGTCACCAGCAGCGCTCCGGACATCGCCACGGTCAGCACCAGCGAGCTCGACTTCACCGACTGCGGGCAGAGCTTCCCGATCACCATCACCGGCATCGCCTGCGGGTCGGCCACGATCAACATCAACGTGTTCGACACCAAGACGCCCGCCCCGACCCACGTCACCTACAGCGACACCAGCATTCAGGTCACCGTCACGGACCCGACCTGCACCGGCGGCACCACCGGCGGCGGCATCGGGCAGTGCGCCCAACCGGCGGCGCCCGCCTGGGCCGCGGCCATCCTGCAGAAGAACGGCGTGAAGGCCAACAACAAGACCACCGCCAACTACATCTCGCAGGTGGCCAAGACCATGCTGAAGGGGGCGTCGTTCCCCGATTACCGGCCCGGTCACAACCCGGCCACCGAGCAGGTGAACAAGGTCGACCAGGGCGCCTACGCCGACTCGGTGTGGGCCTACCTCAAGACGATCACCAACGGCGCCGTGAACACCTACGGTCCGCAGGCGTCCGCCCGTCCGGGCTGGGAGTGCAACTTCACCCCCTCCGCCTAGCCAGATCCGCCGAACGGCGAAAGACATGGCGTCGAAGCCCCGGGAACTCCCGGGGCTTCGATGCGTCCAGGTCAAGGCCGCGAACCCGCCGTAGGGGACGAACGGGTCGGTCGGAGCGGCGGAGGGCGACACGCGTTCGACGTCTTTCCTGAATTTCCTGCCCCGCAGAGCAGGTATGCACTGCTCGTCCCAACGGCGCGGGGTGATTCGCCTTACCGTGTAAGGGAACGGGCGCGATTGCCGCCCTTTGAACCAGGCGGAGGGAACATGGGTGTATTGGCAACGCGTCGTCGTCGGGTGACGCTCGCCGCAATGACGGCGCTGCTCGCCGTCGGCGCGGCCTGCGGCTCGTCGAACGACAACAAGAGTGGTGCGGCGTCCAAGGCGTCGGGTGTCGTGCAGAACGAACCCATCACGATCCGGGCCGGCGTCGCCGATCCGACCCACCCGCAGATCGCAGTGCTGCAGTACATGCCGGCCAAGGTCACCGTGGCCGTCGGCCAGAAGGTCAGCTGGAGCTGGAACGACACCAAAGAACCCCACTCGGTGACGTTCTTCCCGCCGGGGCAGACCGCTCCCGACCCCGGCAGCGACCCGGCCCTGTTCGCCCCCACCCCGCCCACCGGCGCCTATGACGGCGCCACGCTGGTCAACAGCGGCCTGGCGCCGCAGGGCCCCCAGGCCGTCCCGCCGTTCGAGATGACCTTCGCCAAGGCCGGCACCTACAAGTACTCCTGCGTGATCCACCCCCAGATGGTCGGGACGATCTCCGTCGTGGCCGCCAGCCAGGCGGGCGACACCGCCGCCGCCGTCACCACCCGGGGCGACCAGGAGAAAGGCCAGTGGCTGGCCGAGGGCAACGACGCCTTCCAGAAGATGCAGTCGGCCGCTCCGGCGTCGACCAAGAACGCCGACGGCACCACGACGTGGAAGATCGAGATGGGCGCTTCGACGCCCCACACCGACATCCTCGCCTACGCCCCTGTCCCCGCCGCCGTGAAGCACGGCGACAAGGTGACGTTCGTCAACAACTCCATGGCGCCCCACACGGCCAGCTTCTTCAACAAGCAGCCTCCGATCCAGGACCCGGAGTCCCCGGCGGCGCAGAAGCCGGCGCCGGGCCCGTCGCCCCAGAAGCTCAACACCAAGGACCTGTTCAACACCGGGACGCTCCCGCCCAACGCCCCTCCGGGCGCCGGGCCCCCGGAGGCCGCCCGCAGCTTCACGTTCTCGGTGCCGACGGCTGGTGACTACCAGTTCATCTGCATCTACCACGCCCCGAGCGGCATGGCCGGCATGGTGAAGGCCTCCTAACCGCAACGAGCTCCCCGCTCCCCAACAGCGGGCGACTGCGACACAGGGCCCCGGCCTCACGGCCGGGGCCCCGTCGCGTCCGGCGGCGGCTCCGGGCGGCGGAAGGGCTCATCCCCGCCGAACCCGGGCGAGTGGTCACAGCGGGTTACGGGCCCGTAGCCATCGGGGCTAGTTCATTCCCGCAGTTTTGCCGGGAACAGGCCCGGAAGTCGTTCTGCGCGGCGTAACACGACGTCATGGGCCGCCGATCTCCCCGCTGTGAACGAACCCCATCGCTCGCGTCCGTCGGCAACACAAGGAGAATGCTTCGTGTCGGTGCTGCGCAATTCTGTCCTCCGGTTCGTCGTGGCGCCGTTGGCCGTCCTCGGCCTGGTGCTGGGCGGCCTCGCCAGCCCCGCGGCGGCCGTCGGGCTCCCCAGCAACGTGGACCTCGAGCAGTGGAGCGACGTCAACTTCAACTGGGTGACGGGCGACCTGGGCCAGAGCGGCGCCAACGCCTCCGCCTACGTGGAGGGCCAGACCGTCCCGTTCCGCCTCGACGTGACCTCGGCCGGCGCCGGGACATTCAACTTCTCGGTGTGCCGTGACTACATGAACGGCGCGGTGCGGGGCTACCTCAGCCTGGAGCCGTACACCACGAGCCGGCTCCCGGTCATCGCGCCGCTGGTCTCGGTCACCAGCTCGGCCAGCGGGTCGGCCCAGCCCTTCACCGGTGCGGCCGTCGCCGGCAGCGTCCACGTCGACTCGGTGAACGAGGTCGGCGGACAGGGCTCCTGTGGCTCGAACCAGCGGGAGACCGAGGTCCAGGTCACCATCGGCGCCGGCCCCGGCAACACCGCTCCGGTGGGGGCCTACGTCCTGTGGGGCGGGCGCCTCGCCTCCCCGGCCGACGCCGGTGTCGGCCCGGCCCACGGCGCCAGCCAGTTCCCCGGCGGCAGCCTCTCGATGCGACTGGGGTCGTCGGCCAAGAACCGGTCCATCAAGACCAGCGCCATCATCCAGCTCGGCACCGTCACCGTGCAGAAGATCGTCGACAGCGGGACCGCCGCCGCCGATCAGTTCTGCTTCAACATCAGCCCGAACCCGACCGGGGTCGTCCTGCCGCAGTGCCCGGCCAGCGGGCAGAGCACCGTCGCCTTCGTCGGGCTTCCCACCGGCAACTACTCCATCACCGAGGCCGGCCTCGACGGCTACAGCTTCGCTTCCGGCCTCGGCAGCACCGCCAACTGCGGGTTCGTCCGCGGCATCGCCACCGCCAGCGTCACGGCGGCCAACACGCCGACCGACGCCACCTGCGTGTTCCACAACGGCCGCCAGACCGGCTCGCTGACGGTGAACCAGGTGCTCGACCCGTCCGGCGACCCCGGCCGGTTCAACCTGCAGATCGACGGAGCCACCGCCGGCACCGGCGCCGACGTCGGCAACGGCGGGACCACCGGTGCGATCACGGTCGGTACCGGCGCCCACGGCGTCGGCGAGACGGCCGGGACCGCCACGGATCTCGCCGACTACACCACCACGGTGAGCTGTGCCGACAGCAGCGGCCCGGTGGTCGTGAGCGGCGGATCCGTCGCCGTGGCCGACGGCCAGAACGTCGTCTGCACCATCACCCTGAAGGCGCTCCCGGTGGTCGACCCGACCACCACTACGACGACGACGGTGCCGCCGGTGGTGGATCCGACGACGACCACGACGACGACAGCGCCGCCGGTGGTGGACCCGACCACCACGACCACGACCACCGAGCCCGTTCCGGTGGTGATCGTCGACCCGCTGCCCATCCCGGTGGTGACGACCACGACGACCACCACGGTCCCGGTGGTCAAGCCGACGACCAAGCCCACCGACGATGACGGCCCCGGCGACGACGGCCCGCCGCTCGTCTCGGACCCCGCCCCCTCGACCACCACGACCTCGACC
>JAUZEY010000305.1 GCA_030838785.1 Actinomycetota bacterium
CCGCCACCGGGGTGGTCACGGTGGCGGACCAGAGCAAGCTCGACCACGAGACGACCCCGACGTATTCGCTGACCGTCACCGCCACCGACGACGGCTCGCCGCCCCAGACCGGCACCGGCACGATCGCGGTCTCTGTGACCGACGTCAACGAGGCGCCCGTCCTCAGCGCCGCCACCTTCACCGTGGCCGAGAACGCCGGGAACGGCACCCCGGTCGGCACCCCGGCGATGAGCGACCCCGACGTCTCCCAGGGCCACACCTTCTCCTTCGGTCCGGCGGCGCCGGCCGGGCTGCCGTTCGCCATCGACGGCGCCACCGGGGCGATCACGGTCAGCGACGGGTCGAAGCTGGACTACGAGACCGACCCGTCGTACGCCATCCCGGTCGAGGTGGTCGACGCCGGCGTCCCCGCCCTGTCCGACACGGCGACCGTCACCGTCAACCTGACCAATGTCAACGACCCGCCGGTCAACACCGTCCCCGGGCCGGTGGCCGCCACCCAGGACGCCGACACGAGGCTGACCGGCCTGGCGGTGGCCGACCCCGACGCCGGAGCCGACCCGGTGAAGGTCACCCTGGCCGTCGGTCACGGCACGCTGACGCTGGCCACCGGCGTCGGCGGCGGGATCACCGTTCCCGACCTCGGGGCCAACACCGCCGCCACCGTGACGATCACCGCCCCGAAGGCGGCGATCGACACCACCCTGGGGTCGGTCGGCGGCCTCGTCTACCACCCCGACTCCGGCTTCACCGGCCCCGACACGCTGACCGTCACCACCGACGACCAGGGCCACAACGGCAGCGGCCCGGCCCTGACCGACGTCGACACGGTGGCCGTCACCGTGGGCGACGCCGCCCCGGCGGTGACGGCGACCTCGCCCGCGGCGGGCGCCACCCTCGTCCCCGTCGCCGCCAACCTGACCGTGACGTTCTCCGAACCGGTCGACGTCACCGGCGACTGGGTCCACGTCGACTGCTCCCGGAGCGGGGCCCGCACCGCCCTGAGCGGCCTGGCCGTCAGCGGAGGACCGACCACCTTCACCCTCGACCCGGCGGCCGACTTCGGCTTCGGCGACACCTGCACGGCCGGCGTCCTCGCCGCCGGGGTCCACGACCAGGACACCAGCGACCCGCCCGACGCCCCGGTGGCCGACGCCACCTTCGCCTTCACCACCTTCGACGTGGCTCCGACGGTGATGTCGACGTCGCCGGCCGACGGCGCCACCGGCGTCCCGGACACCACCGGCATCACGGTCACCTTCAGCGAACCGGTCACCACCGCGCTGGCGGCCTTCTCGCTGACCTGCGGCGCCACCCCGGTCGCCCTGGCCACGGTGCCGGCGGCGGCACTCGGCGTGCCGGTCCCGATCCCGGTCACCAGCGTCACCTTCGCCCCGGCCGGCACCCTCCCGCCCGGCACGAACTGCACGATGGCCATCACGGGCGGCGCCGTCCACGACAGCGACACCGTGGACCCCCCCGACACCCTCACCGGCGCCACCACCTTCTCGTTCTCGGTCCCGCCGGTGGCCGCCGCCGACACGTACGCCGCCACCGGCAACATGGCCATCGCCGTCCCGGTCATCCCACCCGTCCCGAACCCCACGTCGATCCCCGTCGGGGTGCTGGCCAACGACACCGGCCCGTCGCTGGTGGTCGACCAGGTTCAGGGCGGCTCGCTGGCCGTCACGCACGACACGGCCCAGGCCGGCCTGAACGCGGTCCACGGCCACGTCACCATGGCGCCCGACGGCGGATTCACCTACGACCCGCCCCCCGGCTTCACCGGCGCCGACTCGTTCACCTACCGGATCAACGGCCCGGGCGGCACGGCCACCGCAACGGCGACGGTCAACGTCTCCAACCTGCTGTGGTTCGTCTGCCACGGCTGCCCCGGCAACAGCCGCGGCACGCTCGTCGACCCGTTCACGAGTACCGGGGCCTTCAGCGCCGTCAACGGCAGCGGGACGGGCGCCCCGGCGATCAACCAGTCGATCTACCTGGAGTCGGCCTCCGGGAGCTTCACCGGCGCCACCGACACGCTCGCCCTGAGGGACGGCCAGAAGGTCTACGGCCAGGGCCGGGCGGCGTCCGATGTCCTCACCCCGGCGCCGGGCACCGTGGCCGCCTTCGGAACCCTGACGGCCGGGACCCGGCCGGTGATCGCCCCCACCAGCGGCAACGGCATCACCCTGGCGTCCGGCAACTCGCTCTACGACCTCGACGTCGGCGGCGTGGCGGCCGCCTCCAGCGCCATCGCCTCGAAGGCCGGTACGCCGTTCGGCACCCTCACCGTCCGCAATGTGAGCCTGCAGGGGACCGGCCAGGCGCTGACCCTCGCCAACGGGACGGCCGACGCCATCTTCACCTCGGTGTCGTCGACCAGCGGCGCCACCAACGTCTCGCTGACCGCGGTCGAGGGCAACCTGGTCGTGAACGGCGGCACGCTGTCGGGCGCCACCACCCGGGCCGTCAACATCGACGGCGGAGCGGGCACGATCACCTACGCCGGAAACATCGTCGCCACGAAGGGGATCAACGTCCTCAACAAGACCGGCGGGGCCGTGACCTTCAGCGGGGCGACGAAGAAGCTCGACACCGGTGGCAGCCCGGCCGTGACCCTGGGCAACAACCCCGCCGCAACCATCGCCTTCTCCGGCGGCGGGCTCGACATCGACACCACGTCCGGCAACGGCTTCCTGGCCAACGGGATGGCGGCGGCCCTGACCGTGACCGGCGCCGGCAACACGATCAACTCGGGGACGGGCACGGCCCTCAGCGTGACCGGCGCCACCATCGGCGCCGGCGGCCTGAACTTCGACACCATCGCCGCCAGCGGCGGGGTCAACGGCATCGTGCTGTCCGGGACCGGGAACACCGCCGGCCTGTCCGTCGGAAGCGGCACGATCCAGAACACGACCGGCGACGGGGTGCTGCTCATCGACACCGTCCAGGTCGCCCTCACGAACCTGACCGTCACGGGCGCCCGGGGCAGCGGCATCAGCGGGACGGGCGTGACCGGCTTCACCCTGTCCGGCGCCACCGTCGACGGCAACGGCGACGACGCCGGGTCGGACGAGGCGGGGATCCGCTTCGACAACCTGTGGGGCACCGCCGCCATCACCAACTCGACGGTGACCAACTCGATCGAGGACAACGCCCGGGTCCGCAACACCACAGGCCCGGCGCTCAGCCTGGCCGTGTCGGGCGGCACCTTCGGCCGGACGCCGGTCGGGACACCGGCCGTCGCCCCCAGCAACGACGGGCTCCTCCTCGAAGCCAACCTGAACGGCAACATCGCCGCCACCGTGGCGGGCTCGACGTTCCAGAACAACTGGGCCAGCGGTCTCCAGGCGATCACCAACGACAGCGGAATCCTGAAGCTCGACGTCGGATCGGCCTCGGCCGGGACCGGCGGGACGTTCAAGGACAACAACGTCAGCCTCAACGTCGCCCACAACTCCACAGGCACGCTGGCCCTCACCGTGCAGAGCGGATCGTTCTCCTCCCCGACGCTCACCACCGCCGCCTCGCCGATCGACCTCTACCTCGGGACGGGCGCCACCGGCGGCGCCATGACCGCCACCGTGAAGGGCAACACGATCAGCAACAACCACTCCCCGACCGGGCCCGGCATCCGGGTCAACGGCAACGGAACCGGCACGCTGACGGTGCTCGTCGACTCCAACACCGTGACCGACGTGGCCAACCGGGGGATCGAGGTCATCGCCCGCAACGGCAGCAACCACGTGAACGCCACCGTGACCAACAACGCGTTGACCCTCGGCGATCCACTGTCGACCGACGCCATCCGGGTCGACTCCGGGTCCGTCGGCACCGACACCACGACGGTGTGCGCCGACGTCGCCGGCAACCAGGCGACGACCACGGGCGCGGTGGGCAGCTACGGGATCAGAGTCCGGCGCCGCTTCGCCGGTACGGGCTTCCAGGTCAAGGGGATGCCAGCGGGCTCCAACCCCGACGCCACCGTGATCGCGTATCTCCTGGGCCAGAACACCGCCACGGTCCTCGCCGACAGCGCCGCCGCGGCCGGCTTCAGTGGAGCAGCCACGTGTCCCACGCCATGACCGACCCTCCGGGGAGGTGATCCGTGTCCCAGCCGTTTCTCGGTGAGATCAAGATCATGAGCTTCAACTTCCCGCCCAAGGGCTGGGCCCTGGCCAACGGCCAGTTCCTGCCCATCAACCAGAACCAGGCGCTGTTCTCGCTGCTCGGCACCACCTTCGGCGGGAACGGCCAGACGACCTTCGCCCTGCCCGACCTCCGGGGCCGGGCCCCGTTCCACCTCGGCCCCACCACCAACCTCGGGCAGCACGGCGGTGAGGAGAACCACACGCTCACCGTCGGTCAGGTTCCCGGCCACACCCACCTCGTCAGCGCTTCCAGGAGCGCCGGCGACGACCCCACGGTCACCGGACATCTGCCCGCCGCCTCCCCGAGCCAGCTCTACAGCGCGCCGGGGGCCCTCACCCCGCTGCATCCGGCGTCGGTGTCGAACACGGGCGGCAGCCAGCCCCACCCCAACCTGCCGCCCTACCTGGTCCTCAACTTCTGCATCGCCCTCCAGGGCATCTTCCCCAGCCAGAACTAGGAGGCCAACCATTGTCGACTCCCTATATCGGTGAGATCCGCCTGTTCGGCGGGAACTTCGCCCCGGTGGGGTGGATGCTCTGCCAAGGGCAGACCCTGCCCATCTCGGAGTACGACACGCTGTTCACCCTGATCGGCACGACCTACGGCGGCGACGGGCAGGAGACCTTCAACCTGCCCGACCTCCAGGGCCGGATCCCGATCCACAGCGGACAGCTCAACGGCGGCCAGACCTACCAGATCGGCGAGAAGAGCGGGGTCGAGGCCGTCACGCTCACGGCCCAGCAGATCCCGGTCCACAACCACGCGCTGGTGGCGTCGGGCCACATCGCCGACCAGGGCTCACCGGCGAACAACGTGCCGGCCCAGTCGTCCGTCGCCGACCTTTACATCGAGGACGTGCCGAACAGCCCCATGGCGGCCAACGCCGTGGGACCGGCGGGCGGCAGCCAGCCCCACGACAACATGCCGCCCTTCCTCGGCCTGAACTTCATCATCTCCCTCTACGGGATCTACCCGTCCCAGACCTGATCGAGGATCGACATGTCCGACCCCTTCGTGGCCGAGATCCGGATCTTCCCCTACAACTTCCCCCCCAAGGGGTGGGCCTTCTGCAACGGGCAGCTGATGCCGATCAGCCAGAACACGGCCCTCTTCTCGCTGCTCGGCACCTTCTACGGCGGGGACGGGAAATCGACCTTCGCCCTCCCCAACCTCGAGGACTCGGTACCGGTGCAATCCGGCCAGGGGGCCGGGCTCACCGAGCGGTTCCTGGGCGAGAGCGGCGGGGAGCAGTACGTGACGCTCATCGACAGCGAGACTCCGCTGCACAACCACACCCTGTCGGGGAACAGCGACACCGCCGACGTCTCCGACCCCTCTCCGGCCCGGAGCCTGGCCCGATCCCAGAACGCCCTCGGCTACCAGACGACGACCAACACCAACCTGGTCAACCTGTCGGCCCAGGCGCTGGCCCCCGTCGGCGGAGGCCAGCCCCACAACAACCTCCCGCCCTACCTCGTGCTCAACTTCAATATCGCCCTCCAGGGCATCTTCCCGGCTCGGAGTTAGCCATGGACCGGTCCTTCTCACCGGGCGGGGTCGACCGCCGCACGTTCCTCATCGGGGGCGGGCTCCTGGCGCTGTCGCCCTGGATCCTCGGAGCCGATCTCCCCGCCCTCGGGGGTCTGGGGGCCAGCGGCGCCCTCCATCGCCTCGCCCGGAGCGGCGGGCCCCAACGGTCGGTCGGGTACCTCGACGGCGCCGAACCGCCGGCCACCGCCGCCGGGCTGCCCTTCGGCGGCGGGGGCCGGGTCGTCCCCGCCACCGCGCTCCGGTCGGGGGAACGGGACCTGGCCGGAGGCGCCGTCCGGTTCCGGCTCCTCGGCGCCACCCCCGGTCTCGGCGCCCACCGCACGATCCGCGACGTCGACCTCGACGCCCTCTTCCCCGTCGCCGGACATGACGCCGACGACGGGCTCGTTCCCTTCTACGCCTGGACCCACCGCAGCCATCCGCAGCCGAAGACGAGTCCCGGGTCGACCTTCCCGGTGCCCGTCGGCCACGGACCGGCGGTCGGTTTCCGGCTCACCGTGACCCGGCAGGGCCCATCCGCCGGGCAAGCCCCGGCCCCCTCCACCGCCGTGTTAACGACCGGCCGGTAGCGGGGAATGGCCCGGCTCCGGCGGGGTCTCTACGTCCTCGGCCTCGAGCCCGGCGCCTGGAGCCG
>JAUZEY010000307.1 GCA_030838785.1 Actinomycetota bacterium
TTCAGACCGCGGGGGAAGTCGACCCGGCTGGCCTGGTGGGCGGCGGCCAGACGGCGCTGGGCGGCGGCGTCGCCGGTGAAGGCGGCGATGCACCCGTCCGGTTCCACGTTGGCCAGGGACAGGAGCGCCCCGGCGCAGCCCAGTGGGCCGGCGAACGACAGGATGGCCGACGAGCCGGTGTAGAGCGGCCTGCCCCACTCCAGCTCGGCCAGCAGCCGGTCGGGGTCGCCGGAGGAGTCTTTCAGGCCGGCCACCGGCAGTTTCGGCAGGATCTCGAGGGGGATCCCCGGCTCCGACGCCTTCGGGAAGTGGTAAGCCAGCACCGGCAGGGCGCCGGCCGAGCGGACGACGATCTCGTAGTACGCCGACGGGTCGGCCACCCGGGGCGGGGACAGCACCAGCACGGCGTCGGCGCCGTGCTCCGAGGCCGACAGGGTGAGGGCGGCCGCCTGCCGGGCCGACGGGGCGCCGGTGCCGGCCAGGACGGGGATGTCGTCGGGGACGGCGTCGCGCACACCTTCGAGCAGCAGCACCCGTTCCTCGGCCGACAGCGTCGCCGCCTCCCCGGTCGAGCCGCTGACGAGCACCGCCTGGATCCCCTGCTCGACGAGCCGGGCAGCGTGCGCGGCGGTGGCCCCGACGTCGATCTCGCCGTCGTCGTCGAACAGCGTCACGAGGGCGACCCCGACACCGCGGAATACCGGGTCCATGCTCTGACGGTATCGTGCCGGGCATGCCCCTCCGTCCTCTTCCGGCGCAGGTGTGGTTCTGCCTCGGCTGCGACGACCAGCCCCCGTGGAAAGCCGACGAGAAGAAGCCCTGCCCGACCTGCGGGACCACCGACCAGGTCAAGGAGGCGACCCGGTTCTCGAATATGGAGAACCCCGGGGAACCGTGAGCCGAACGCCCGGCAAAGATTTGGCGGGTGGCCTGGCCAGGACCATGTCGATCGCGTAACACTCCTGTGGGAGTGCGAGGACTCGACGTGACGAAAGCGAACCGATAGGCATGTCCCCCGACTCGACGGTTCGTCGACGCTTCTTCCTGGGTCGCTGGCTGACCGCCATGGTGCTGCTCCCGGCGCTCCTCGTCGGAGGGGTGGCGCTGCGCAGCCCCGACCGGGCGGCGGCCGGCGACCCCGTCCCGGCCGCGGGGGAGGACGGCGGGCCGCCCCCCGGCTACTGGCTCGTCGGGCCCGACGGCGGCGTCTTCACCTTCGGGGGCGCGACGTTCCTCGGTTCGACCGGGGCGCGGCGGCTGAACCAGCCGGTGGTGGGGATGGCGCCGACCCGCATCGGCGACGGCTACTGGCTGGTGGCGGCCGACGGCGGCATCTTCACCTTCGGCGCGGCCCGGTTCTCCGGCTCGACCGGCGGCCTGCACCTGAACCGGCCGATCGTGGGGATGGCGGCGACGCCGACGGGGCTGGGCTACTGGTTGGTGGCGTCGGACGGGGGGATCTTCGCCTTCGGCGACGCCGGCTTCTTCGGCTCCACCGGGGCCATCCGGCTCGGCCAGCCGATCACCGGGATGGGCGCCACGCCCACCGGCCTCGGCTACTGGCTGGTGGCCGGCGACGGCGGCGTCTTCTCCTTCGGCGACGCCGCCTTCTTCGGCTCCGCGGCCGGGAAGGCCGGTCCGGGCCCAGGCCGCATCGTGGCCCTCCTCCCGTCGCAGACCGGGGCCGGGTACTGGGAGCTCGGCGGCGACGGCGCCGTCTTCCCCTTCGGGGACGCGGCGCCGTTCGGGTCGGCACCCAAGGGCAATCGGGGGGTGGCCGGCGGCGCCGGCGTCCCCACCGGGGCCGGCCTGCCGCCCTTGCCCGAGGTGAACCCGCCGGACGGCGGCGGCCCGCTCGCCGGCGACCCGGGCGGGCTCTCCGACGGGCTGGTGCTCGGCCCGCCCCTCCCCGGCGGCAAGGCCCGGCCCAACATCCTGTTCATCCTGGTCGACGACGCCCGGTCCGAAGGCCTGATGGACCAACCCGGCGTGTTGCCGAAGACGAAACGGTGGCTGGCCGACGGCGGGACGACGTTCGACCAGGGCTATGCGACCACATCCTTGTGTTGTCCCGAGCGGGCCACGATCTGGAGCGGCCGGGTCGAGCACAACAACCAGGTCGTCGACAACTACGCCGGCGACAACCTCGACCGTGACTGGATCAGCCCCCGGTACCTCGGCGACGCCGGCTACAAGACCGCCCTCGTCGGCAAGTTCATCACCGACTGGACGTTCCGCTACGAGCCCCCGCACTTCGACCAGTACGCCGCCTTCCAGGGCGGCTACGTCAACACGCCGTTCTGGGTCAAGGACCCGGGCCAGAGCACGCACCAGTGGGTGACGGCGCCGTACTCGACGGACTTCATCACCGACAAGGCCGTCCAGTACATCGACGGCTGGGCCGCCAACCCCGGCCAGCCGTGGTTCATGCAGGTGTCGCCCCACGCCCCGCACAACAACCACGAGGCGACCAAGACGTCGTGCAACATCAACGACCTCTACAACTGGCCCGCCCGGGACGACAACGTCGCCACCCCCCAGTGGCACCCGTCCCCGGCGGTGACGGTGGAAGGCGACGGCAACACTGCGGCGAAGTCGGACAAGGACCCCTACGTGCGGAGCAACACGTTCCCGTCGAGCTGCGGGCAGGTGACCTACGACGGTCAGATGAAGACGCTCCTGTCGGTGGACGACATGGTCGACCGCCTGATGACCACCCTGCAGAAGAATGGGCAGCTCGCCAACACGCTGGTGATCTTCACCTCCGACAACGGCTTCGCCCACGGCGACCGGGGCCTGACGAGCAAGGGCCTGGCCTACATGGAGCACACCAAGGTGCCGTTCATGGCCCGCTGGGACGGGGTGTTCACCCCCGGCACCGTCGACCACCGTCTCGTCGGGGGCGAGGACTTCCTCCCCACCTACCTCGACGCCGCCCGCTACGCCCCGCCGGTGCTCAAGTACCGCCTCGACGGGAAGTCGCTCCTGCCCGGGCGGCCGGCCCGGACGGAGAAGCTGCTCGAGTTCGGGCCCGACGGCCGCCCCACTCCGGCCGGCTACAAGGGCCACCGCGGCATCCCGACGTGGGCGTCGCTCACGACGGCCGACTGGCAGTACATCGAGTACTACGGCGCCGACAACACCACGGTCGCCTTCCGGGAGTACTACGACCTCAAGTCGGACCCCTGGGAGCTCCAGAACACCCTGGCCGACAACGACCCCCACAACGACCCCGACGTCACCGCCCTGTCGGCCGAGCTCGCCCGGGCCGAGCACTGCTCCGGGAAGACCTGTCCCTAGCGCCGCCCGTACGCCGTCAGGGGCCCTCGTCCAGGAAGCGGCCCTCGTCCAGGAAGCGGAGGGTGGCGTCGATGGCGCCGAAGTCCTTCGGGGTGGAGAAGTGGTCGGCCCCG
>JAUZEY010000310.1 GCA_030838785.1 Actinomycetota bacterium
CCGGCGCCCGCATCGACAGGGCCAGCGTGGTCAGCCCTCCGAGTGACATGCCGACCACGCCGCCCGCCTCCGGCGCCAGGGCCTCGATCGCCACCGCCACCTCGGCGGCCAGGTCGTCGGTGGCCACCCGGCCGCCGGAGACGGCGCCGGCGTCGGAGTGGCCGTGGCCGGGCAGGTCGATCGCCACCAGGGGGCGGCCGAGGGCCAGGGCGACGGTGTCCCAGGTGTGGGCGTTCTGGGCGCCGCCGTGGACCAGCACCATCTCCGGCGGGCCGCTGCCCCACACCAGGGCGCTCAGCCGGCAGCCGGGCCGGACCTCGACCGACTCCCGCCGCACCACCGGCGGCCCGTCATAGGGCAGGCCGAACTCAGCCGCGTTCTCGGCGAAGAACCCGAACTCGTCGTAGGGGATGCGTTCCATGGCCGGAGTCTGCCCGACCTTCCCCGACTGCCGTCATTCGGGCTGCGCCGGACCCGCCCAGGCCGCCCCCCAAACCGGCGTTCTTTTCGGACACCCGTCCGGCGGAAATGAACGCAGGTTCTGCGGCGAGCGGGGATGCCGAGGCGGGTGCGGTACCGTCGATCTCTGTCCCCGGAGGGTCCGTTGGAACTGGTCGACATCCTGGTGCTGGTGGTCGTGGTCGCCGGCGGCGCCGCCGGGTACGGCGCCTGGCGGCGGCAGGTGCTCGTGCGCCAGCTGCGGGCCGACAGCCCGCCGGGGGCGCTGGTCCGGCCGGACGACCCGCTCGAGGTCGTCCAGGCCAAGAACCGGACGTGGGCGATGCTGGAGGAGGCCGTCCGCATCTTCCACCAGCTCATGGGCCAGGACGAGTTCATGGCCAACCTCCAGCCCGACACCAGGGCGGCGATCGAGCGCTTCCTCGCCACCTACTACCAACGAAACGAGGGCACCGAGCGATGAAACCCCGCCGGTTCGAGAGCATCGACATCACCCGGCCCCACCTCCGGGGCCGGTCGATCGGGGCGCTGGGCGTCCTCGGGGTCGTCGTCATCGGCGGGCTGGCGTGGCTGTCGGGCGCCACCTTCAAGGGGGTGCCGGTGGACAAGATCGGCCTGCACTACACCGGCGGCCTCTTCCAGGGCCAGCACTTCAAGGAGGTGATCAACCCCGGCACCCACACGAAGTACTACGGCGAGTACGACAAGATCTTCCTCCTGCCCAGCACCCAGCGGACGTACATCGTGTCCAAGGACCCCCAGGCCGGCGACGTGAAGCAGGCCGACTTCATCTCGGCGCCGTCGTCGGACAACGTGCCCTTCACCTTCGAGGCGGCGGTGTACTTCAAGCTCAACCCGAAGCCGCAGGTGCTGCGGCAGTTCTTCGAGCAGATCTGCCTCCACGACAACTGCACCGACCTCTCCCCCGGCGGCGGGTGGGACAAGATGCTGGCCCAGTACTTCCGGCCCCAGATCGAGAACGCCCTGCGGATCGAGATCGAGCACTACGACCGGGACCACCTCTTCCGGGATCCCGACACGCTGCTGGCCATCCAGAAGGCCATCGGCCCGGTGCTCACCGAGCGGATCAACTCCGTGCTCGGCGGGCAGTTCTTCTGCGGCCCCGACGCCACGGCCGCCTCCTGCCCCACCTTCGCCTTCGTGCTCAAGAACCCGACGCCGCCCGACAACGTCGTCAAGTCCTACAGCGACAACGCCGCCTCGGCCCAGGACGTGATCACCTCCCAGAACCAGGCCAAGGCCAAGGTCGTCGCCGCCCAGGGCGAGGCCGACGCCCAGCGGGCCCGGGCGTCGGCGCCACCGCTGACCGCCGATCAGGTCGACTACATCCGGGCCCAGGCCATGCAGGCCTGCGCCTCCAACACCAACTGCACGCTGGTCATCACCGACGGCGGCGCCGCCACCAACATCAACGTGGGGAAGAAGTGAGCCTCCCCGGCGACGGGGGCGGCGGGCGTGGCGCGGTGCGGCCGTTCCGGGTGGCGGTCGGCGACGACGTCCTCGACGACCTCGCCGCCCGGTTGGAGCGGGTGCGATGGCCCGACGAGATCCCCGGCGCCGAGGGGACCTGGGAGTACGGCACCGATCTCGGCTACCTGCAGGAACTGGTCGGCTACTGGCGCGACGGCTACGACTGGCGGGCGCAGGAGAAGGCCATCAACGAGTACCCCCAGTTCATGGCCGAGGTGGACGGGATCGAC
Source organism: Actinomycetota bacterium (assembly GCA_030838785.1). Classification (GTDB taxonomy): domain Bacteria; phylum Actinomycetota; class Acidimicrobiia; order IMCC26256; family BP-133; genus BP-133. Next base: position 2,181 of record JAUZEY010000310.1, read on the forward strand.
GTCCACTTCCTCCACGTCGAGGGCCAGGGGCCGGCGCCGTTGCCGCTGCTCCTGTCCCACGGCTGGCCGGGGTCGTTCTGGGAGTTCCACCGGATCATCCCGATGCTGACCGACCCGGCCCGCTTCGGCGGCGACCCGTCCGACGCCTTCACCGTGGTGGTCCCGTCGCTGCCCGGCTACGGCTTCTCCTTCCGGCCCGGCCAGGAGCGCTGCAACGTCGAGCGGATGGGCGCCATCCTCGGCCAGCTCATGACCGGCGTGCTGGGCTACGACCGCTTCGGCGTCCAGGGGGGCGACTGGGGGGCGGGTGTGGTGAGCCAGGTGGCGTACCGCCATCCGGCCGAGGTCGCCGGCCTCCACGTCAACCTCCTGTTCACCCGGCCCGGCGTGAAGCCCGGCCAGGAGGGCCAGGCCAGCGACGACGAACGGCGCGCCCAGGCCGACTTCGACGGCTGGCTCAAGGACGGCGTCGGCTACCAGTGGATCCAGGGCACCCGGCCCCAGACGCTGGCCTACGCCCTGACCGACTCCCCCGCCGGCCTGGCGGGCTGGATCGCGGAGAAGTTCAGGGCCTGGAGCGACTGCGACGGCGACATCGAGCGCCGCTTCACCAAGGACTTCCTCCTCACCAACGTGATGCTCTACTGGGTGACGGGCGCCATCGGGTCGTCGTTCTGGCCCTACTACGCCGTCCGTCACGGTGAGCCGGCACTGCCGCCCGGCGAGCGCATCCCGGTCCCGGCGGCCCACGCCCGGTTCCCGAAGGAGATGATCCGGGCGCCCCGGGCGTGGGCCGAGACCGTCTACGACATCCGCCGCTGGACGGTCATGGAGTCCGGCGGCCACTTCGCCGCCGCCGAGGAGCCGGAGGCTCTCGCCGAGGACGTCCGGGCGTTCTTCCGCGACCTCCGCTGAGGACGAGCGTCCGCCGGACGGGCGGGGCGGTCACTGGCGCCGGCTCGCGGCAGCCGGGTCGCCGGGTCGGGCCGGGTCAGGGCGGGCGGGGCCGGTTCGGAGCAGAATGGGCCGCTGTGGCCCCCGACCCTTCCTCAGAACCGGTTCGCGACCTCCTCGCCGACGCGCAGTTCGTCGTGCCCGACGAGGTGCCGGGGCTGCTGTCCGAGCACGCCCGCCGGCTCGGCGCCCTCGACGCCACCATTTTCCTCGTCGACTACGAGCAGCGGGTCCTGACGCCGCTCCCCCGCCCCTTCGGCCCGGAGCGGCTGCCGGTGGCCGTCGAAGGGACGCTGGCCGGGCGGGCGTTCTCGACCCTGAACCTCCAGTGGAGCGGCGACGGGACGCTGCTGTGGGTTCCGATGGTCGAGGGCAACGAGCGGCTGGGCGTCATCGGCTTCGAGCTCGGCGGCCGGCGGCCCGACGACGCCGTCGAACCCCTGATCAAGCTCACGGCCCACGCCGCCGAGCTTCTGGTGACCAAGTCGGACTACGGCGACTTCTTCGAGTACCACCGCCGCCGGGAGCCGATGACGATCGCCTCCGAGCTGGCCTGGCAGCTGCTGCCCCCGCTGACGTTCGGCTGCGACCGGGCGGTCATCAGCGGCGCCCTGGCCCCGGCCTACGACCTCGGCGGCGACTCGTTCGACTACGGCGTCGACGCCCGCACCGCCCGCATCGCCGTCTTCGACGCCATGGGCCACGGCCTCGAGGCCGGCCTGCTGGCCACGGTGGCGGTGGCCGCCTACCGGAACTCCCGGCGCCGGCGGCTGAAGCTGTCGGAGACGGCGGCGGCCGTCGACGAGACGATCCGGGTGCGGTTCGGGTCGGAGCGGTTCGTGACCGCCGTGCTGGCCGAACTCGACCTCGACACCGGCCTGTTCCGCTGGATCCGGGCCGGCCATCCCGCTCCGCTGGTGCTGCGGGGAAGCAAGGTCGTGAAGACGCTGTGGGGCAACGGCGGCCTGCCCCTCGGCCTCGGCGCGCCGGGCGACGAGGCCGAGGAGTCGCTGGAGCCCGCCGACCAGGTCGTCTTCTTCACCGACGGGGTGACCGAGGCCCGCTCACCCGACGGAACCTTCTTCGGCACCGACCGGTTGGCCGACCTCCTCAGCCGGGCGTCCGCCGGTGGCAACCCCCCGCCCGAGACCCTGCGCCGCCTCGTCCACTCGATCCTCGACCACCAGGCCGGCGACCTCCAGGACGACGCCACCGCCGTCCTCGTGGAGTGGAAGGGCCAGGGCAAGGAGAGCCTCGAGGTCTGAGGCCTGGGCGGGTGGGCGACGACTGACCCGCCGGGGGACCCGGACGACAGTGGTGCGGGCACCGGGCGACGGGCCGTTTCCAGACCATCAACGTCGTCGAAACGGCGGATGACCAAGAGCTTGCCCGGCACCCGATCGATCATCAGCGACGAATGGTGCGATCTCTATTTCCCGTTTTCGAGCGGCCTGTGGATATCGGCGGTGGTCAAGCCGCAACTTGATGAACATTCTGCTTCGACCGCAGAACCGATACGGGACAAGGGTTTCCCGCCACGTAGGATGTCCACGGCACCGGCGCGACCCAGCCGAAATTGGAACGCCGACGAACTGTTCGAAAAACAATTGGTGAGAGGGCATTGCCCGATGGACGGAATGGGTTAGATTCGGAATACGGTGTCGCTGGGGCAACGTTTGAAAGATCTGGGCTCAGCTGTACCGGCGCCACCAGGACGCACGTCATCCCCCTCTCGACGTGTCCCTCTGCGCGCTGGAGGCTGGGCCCGGAACGTCGGGCCTCGCCGGGTGGAATCCCCCCTCCGCCCGGCGAGGTACCGGCAACCGTCCGGTCCCGCCGCCGCTCGGAAATTCGCTCGCTCGCCGCGACGCTCGGCCTCTACGGTGCGGGCCGCCGCCGATCCTCGCCGCCGGGACGAACCCCAGTAACTCCCGGCGGCAGGCTTCGGCGCTCGCTCGGTTGCGGGCCTGATCGGTGACGGGCGTCACCCGCCGTCACGCGAAGCCTCAACACGAGCGAGGAGATCCAATGGACCTCGAAGCACTGGCGCTGGCAGTCGACGAGCGCATCCGGGTCCCCGCCGCCGAACGAGGCTCGGGCCGGCTCTACGCCGTCCGCTCAGGGCCTGAGGCCGGCTCCGCCGGAGTGACCCTGCAGCTCCTCGCCGAAGGCGAGGCCCGCACGCTCCCGCAGCGGGTCCGCCTCCCGGACGGCGTGGACGCCATCGCCCTGACGAGCGGTGTCTGGGTCGCCCCCATGGGCGAGGACGGTCCCGACCGCCCCCCGAGCCAGCACCCCGAGCGCCGTCGTGCCCACCTGACGGTCCTGGTGGGCACCGACGACGGCCTCGACGGCGTCGACGTGTCGGTCCTCCGCTACGGCGACGGCGCCCCCACCGTCCTCCGGGGCGGCGTCGGCCTGATCCACCAGCGCATGCTCCGCTGCTGGTCCCGCCGCCCCGAAGCCCCTTGGGCCACCGCCCGCTCGAAGCCCGCCGCCTGACCCGAGAGATCCCACTTGGTGTGGGGGTTCGTCCCACGGTGGGTGAGTTTGTGGCGATTCGCGTCATCGGGGCCTGATTGCGCCGTTCCTGCCCATGGTCGAGGCTTTCTTGAGGAAAGGGCCGCTCGATGAGATCGCACCGTATGTTCACGCTCCTGACCGCCGTCGCCGTCACCACCTTCGCCGCGCCGATCGCCCGGGCCAGCGAGCCCTCTCTTCCGGTTCTGTGGGAAGGAACCATCGCCGGACCCGACGGCCAGCCGGCCCCCGGAACCGAGGTCGTGGCCTTCGCCCGTCCCGCCGGAGCCGACCTCCTGCCGACCGAATCCGGTCTCGTGCCCGTCGCCCGGTCCAGCACCGATCGGTCCGGCCACTACGTCCTTCGCACTGGGCGGACCGAAGCCCTCCGGACCGTGGAGTCCGACTCCGGCTGGACCAACGTCATGGTCGCCGCCTTCGGACCCGACGGCAGCTTCAGCCTGGCCACCGACTCGATCGCCTGGGAGCCCGCCGGCGGCTTCCGCGCCACCGGTGTCGACGACAACCCCAACCACGGCCGCTGGCTGACGACCCCCGCCGACCGCGCCGCTGCCGAAGCCGGCTCGTTCCGGGCCACCGTCGCCCCCGACCCCGACGCCGTCGGCCGGGACCGCCCCGCCGTGATGACCCTGGCCGGCGGCTCCAACCGCCCGATCAAGGCCCAGGCCGCCAAGCCCCCGCCCCTGCGCCAGGAAGGCATGTGCGCCGGACCGTTCAAGACGCAGAAGCTCGAGGTAAACAAGGACGTCGGCTACACCCCGGTCGGCGAGCTCCACCTTGACCGCGGCTGGGGCGGCCAGTTCGTCTACACCACGACGCGCTCGACGAGCTTCCAGGTCGGTGCCCGGCACGACGGCGGTAGTTGGTACGTGGCCGGCAGCTCCAGCTCACTCAAGGACAGCGCAGCCCGCAACGGGAACGAGCGCGGTCTGACCGAAGGCCACATGTACACGTTCGCTGCTGACCTTGATTACGAACGTTCCACCTGGCGCTGCAATCAGGGCGACAGCTGGCACTGGGCCGAGATGGTTGAGCCCGCATCCTGGCGCGGCGGCATCCACCGCAGCGACTTCGGTGCTGCGCCCGGCTGCAACCCTGACAACAGGAGCCCGGTGGCAGCCGACGCCTTCTTCGACCGCAGCGTGAGCGACAGCACTACGCTCGACAACGCCGTGTCGGTACTGGGCTTCAGCGGATCCATGACCTCCACGATCTCGAGGGGTGTCGTGAACCACTGGGACAATCTCGTCCACCAGGAGCGGTTCCTCTGCGGAACCTCCCAGAAGATCACTGGTCACGACACGAGGGTCGTTTCCCTGCCGTGAAACGTGCTGCTCCGGGCGTCGCCGCCGTCGCCTTTCTCATCGTCGCCGCGTTCGGGGTGGCGTCGTGGAGACACCGCAGCACGAT
>JAUZEY010000322.1 GCA_030838785.1 Actinomycetota bacterium
GCCCAGCGCCTCGGGCTCGGGCCCGAGCGGGTGGCGGTGAACATCGACCGGTACGGGAACACGTCGGCGGCCTCGGTACCGCTGGCCCTGGCCGAAGCGGCCGATGCCGGCCGCCTGCGTGACGGCGACATCGTCCTCTTCACCGCCATTGGCGCTGGCATGGCCTGGGCCAGCGCCCTTCTCCGCTGGGGTGACAATCCGGGCGATGCAAATGGTCAGCGACGGTCGTAGTCTTGATCCGGAGCGACTCGAAGGGGGCAGCCATGGTGCAGTTCTCAGCCCAGAGCACCCAGAGCACCCAGCTTTCCGAAGGTTACGCTGCCTTCAACCGCGCGAATGCGGATGAGAACGACCCGAACTGGTCGATTGTCGAAGAGCTGTTTTGTGAGGACAGACCCAACTCTGATCAGCCAGAGTTCCCTGTCTGGTATGCGATGGACGGCGAGCGGGTGTTTAAGGGCCGGCAAGCGATCCTCGGGCACCTGCAGAGTCTGCGGGCCGATAAAACCAAGGCGACTCTCTTGGGCGTGGGCGATCACGGGAACAAGTCCATCACTCTCGACATCACGTTGGGCGGTACCGAGGGTCCCCACGCCTGCGCGGACCTCGTGGAGTTTGACGAATCCGGCCGCATCACGTTGTTCCGGCACTGCTCCACCGCGACGCACGAGCATGGGCAGGGTCCCCCAGAGGGAAACTCCGATCCGCCGAGCGCGTAGGGCCGGACCAGGCGCGCCAGACACGGCCCTGACGATTCAGCCGTGAAACAGAGGACTGGGACGGCGACGGTCCTGTTCACGGACCTGGTCGGCTCCACCGAGCTCATGACCCGGTTGGGCGAGTCCGCCTTCGATGATGTTCGCCGCACCCACTTCGCCGCGCTCCGGAAGACCATCCAGCGAACCGGCGGGGACGAGGTCAAGACCCTGGGAGACGGGGTCCTGGCCACGTTCGGGTCGGCCGCCGACGCGGTGGCGTGTGCCGTGGCCATGCAGCAGGCTGTCCAGCGACAGATCGTTGCCGCGCAGGCCCCGTTGGCCATCCGGATCGGCGTGGGGCTGGGAGATGTGGTGATCGAGGACGGCGACGTCTTCGGCACGCCGGTCGTCGAAGCCGCTCGGCTGGTCGAGGCGGCCCAGCCCGGCCAGATCCTGGTCACCGCCATTGTGCGGGTGGTGGCCGGCGGCCGCTCCGGGGTCCGCTTTGCCGATATCGGAACCCTCCGGCTCAAGGGATTCCCCGAGCCGGTCCCCACCTGCGAGGTGGCGTGGGAGGCCCTCCCCCCGCCCGTTCCCCTGCCCGCTCTGCTCACCGACATGGGGCCGGTCTTCGTCGCCCGAGAGGCGGAGATGGAGCGGCTCGAGCAGCTGTGGAAGGAGGCCGTCGCCGGCGACCTCCGGTTGGGCTTGCTGGCCGGGGAGCCGGGGGTGGGCAAGACCCGCCTGGCGGCCGAGCTCGCCGGGCGGGTCCACGACGCGGGAGTGACGGTGCTCGCCGGCCGCTGCGACGAGGATCTCGGCGTGCCCTACCAGCCCTTCGTGGAGGTCCTGCGCCATTTCGTGGACCATGTCCCCGTCGAGGAGCTGGCCGGTCGCCTGGGCCGCTACGGAGGCGAGCTCGCCCGGCTGGTACCGGAAATGGCGGCGGGCGTTCCCGGCCTGGCCCCTCCCCTGCACTCGGACCCCGAGACCGAGCGTTACCGGCTCTTCGACGCCGTGGCCGCGTGGTTGGCCGCTGCCTCGCGCCATGAACCCATCCTGCTGGTGCTCGACGACCTCCAGTGGGCGGCCGGGCCGACGCTGCTCCTGTTGCGGCACCTGGTGGCCCGGAGGACCGATGCCACCCGGCTGCTCGTCGTGGGCACGTACCGCGACAGCGAGCTGCGGCACGACCACCCGCTGGTGGAGGTCCTCGCCGACCTTCGCCGCCAGGAAGGCGTGGAGCGGTTCTCGCTCACCGGGCTGGACCAGTCCGGTGTGACCAGTCTCATGGAACAGAGAATGGGTCGTACCCTGGCCGACGAGGAGCAGCGGCTGGCCCGGGCCATCTATGAGGAGACCGAAGGAAACCCGTTCTTCGTGCGCGAGGTGCTTCGTCACCTGGCCGAGAGCGGAGCCACCCATCTGCCCGTCGAGGAGCTCGGGATCCCCGAGGGGGTGCGGGACGTTGTGGGCCGGCGGCTGGCCCGGCTCTCGAGGGAGACCAACGATGTGCTGCGGGTGGCCTCGGTGGTCGGGATGGAGTTCGAGGTGCCGCTCCTGCAGGAGGCCGAGCATGTCGATGACGACGAGCTGCTCTCCGCCCTGGAGGAGGCAGGCGAAGCCCGTCTGATCGTCGACGCGCCGGGCAACCGTTACCGCTTCGCTCACAGCCTGGTCCGCCACACCCTCTACGAGGGTCTCTCCGCCGCTCGCCGGGTTCGGCTTCACCTGCGGGTGGGGGAGGCCATCGAGTCGGTTCACGCCCAGCGCCTCGACGAGTACATGCCCGCCCTCGTCCATCACTGGGCCAGGGCGGCAGCGCCCAGGGCGGAGACGGCCCGGGCGGTCCGCTATGCCGTCCGGGCCGGCGACCTGGCGCAGGCCCAGCTCGCCCATGATGAGGCCGTCAGCTACTACCGCCAGGGTCTCGAGTTGCTGGAGGCCGGAGGCGGCGACGACGCCCAGCGGGCCCAGCTGCTCGTTTCGCTGGGGGAGGCGCAACACCGGATGGGCGACCCCGGGTACCGCGCCACCATCCTGGAGGGAGCCCGTCTGGCGGAAAGCCTCGGCGACGCCGACTGCCTGGCCCGGGCTGCCCTGGCGGGTTATCGAGGAATGTGGACCATGAGCCTGGGCGTCGACCGCGAGCGGGTGGCCGCCCTGGAGGCCGCCTTGCAGGCCTGGGAGGGCCGCGAAGATCTCGTCCGGGCCCGACTCCTCGCCAACCTCGCCGTCGAGCTCATGTTCGCCGACCGCCAGCGCCGGTGGGCGCTCAGCGACGAAGCACTGGCGGTGGCCCGCCGCCTGGGAGATCGCCCCACTCTCGGCCGGGTCCTTCTCTCCCGTATCGCCGCCGTCTGGGAGCCGGGCGCTCTGGCCGAGCGTCGGGCTCACGTCGGCGAGCTCGCCGCCCTGGCAACGGACCTGGGTGACCCCTTCGTGAAGGTGTGGGCCGAGCTCTACGGATTCGAGACGGCGATGGAGATCGGCGAGATCGACGAAGCCGACCGGCTGCTGGCCGAGGCGCAGCGGACCGCGTTGGAGGTCGAGCGTGCCCTGCGCTGGTTCGCCGAGTTTCCTCGAGCGGGACGGGCGCTGTTCGCCGGGAGACTGGCGGAGGCCGACGTCCTGGCCCGGGAAGCCCTCGAGATCGGCCGGGCCACCCAGCCCCTGAACGAGGTCCGGATCATCTACGGGGTCCAGCGGTTCGAGATCCAGGTCGAACAGGACCGCGCTGACACATTGCTTCCCGGCCTCCTGGAAGCGGCCGGGACGGGCAACCCCGAGAGCCGGGCCATGCTGGCCCAGGCCTACTGCGAACTCGGTCGGCTGCAGGACGCCCGGGGGGTGTTCGATCCTCTGATGGCCGTGCTGTCCGACGTGCTCCCCGATCCGAACTGGATCCTCGCCGTCACCCGCGCCGCCTCCGTATGTGCGGACCTGGGTGATCGGGCGGCGGCCGGTCGGCTCTCCCCGCTCCTGGCTCCATATGCCGACCGGATCGCCGGTAACGGGGTCGTCTGGATCGGATCCGTCGCCCACTACCTTGGCCTACTCGCCACGACCCTCCAACACTTCGACGAAGCCGAGACCTACCTCCTGGCCAGCGACGCGGCTCATGAACGCCTGCGCGCTCCCGGGTGGCGGGCCCGCACCCGTCTGGCCCGGGCGCGCCTGCTCCTCGGGCGGGGTCAGCCGGAGGGCGCCAAGCAGGCCCGACAGCTCCTGGGCCAGGTCATCGCCACCGCCCGGGACTTGGGCCTGGTCAACCTGGAGCGGCGGGCCGCAGAGCTCCAGTGACGTCGCTGTCCTCTGGAAGGTAGGGCGAGTTTGACGTACGGTCCCCGGATGCGCCCCGATCGGGGAGGCCGAGTGCGGGAGGAGATCAGGCGATGGCGCTCGTCAAGGGCTCGGAGCCAGTGGCCGATCGGACTCGGAGTTCGACCGTGGCAGCATCCGCTGATGGAAGGCGTACCGAGGCCAGGCAACAGGTCATGTTCGGGCTGCGGGCGCTCTACGGGCTCTCGCCGTCGAGCATCCGGTTGCCTCTGAACGAGCGGGAGTCCATCGACTCCGGGCAGGTGTGCGTGACCATCGACCCCGACGCCGATCCGTCCTGCAACGTGGGACTCATCGACTACGAACGGGGCAAGCTCACCGTCCGCTACGGGGGGCAGCTCGTGTTCCCCGGACTCTACGAGCTCGTCATCGGGGGGCGCTTCGACCCCGGTCTGCTCCATCCCGTCCGGGGCGTAGCCACCGACGACTGCACCCTCACGTCCGACCTGTCCGGCTGGCGAGCCGACGGGCGGCTGCAGTTCCTGCCCGGCTCGATCTGGGCCGGCGCCCACGGCTACTGAGACGGCCGCATCTCCTCCAGTTTGGGGGAGACCCTCGCCGTGCTCCGCCGCGGCCGGCCCGCCCACGTGGCCTACGACACGACGTTCTTCATCTCCTGGCCCGAGCACCTGGGCGGAGGGTCGGTCGAGCTGCGCTTGCGGGGGACGATGTTGCTCGTCCCCTTCTTCGCCCACGGCGGCGACGGGCCGTCGGATCCCGCCGCCTGACCACGGCACCTACCGGCTCCGGTTCAGTGCTGCCCTACCTGAGCGCCCAGCCGCCGGCGTTCGTGTTCCTCACCCACTTGCGGGACGACGACGACCTGCACCGGATCGGCGCCTCGTCCTTCTTGCGCCGCTACAGCGACGGTGAGGACGACTTCCGCCGCAAGATGTGCTCACTGCCCCCGCTGGTGGCAGGCGAGATCTCCTTCGGGTTCGGGCCCGTCCGGGGTGAGGTCGTCGTCGTCATGCGGATGCCGGACGAGCTCCTCGCCGGAAGCGGTGGCCGCTCGGTCATCGAGGGTCTGGA
>JAUZEY010000378.1 GCA_030838785.1 Actinomycetota bacterium
CACCTCGAGCCAGACGCGGGGCAGCCCGTAGCTGTCCAGGTGGCGACCCAGCGCCGCCTCCAGCCCCGCCGCGGTCTCGAAGAAGAGCCCTACGGTGGTCAGCCTTTCGTCGTCCAGCGGTCCGTTCATGTTCTCCACGATACCTGGAATAGAACTTGCACGCGCAATGGTTGTGGGTTACGTTCCTTGCATCAACAACGATTGCAAGCGCAAGATCGCTGATCATCCGGAGGAGACGCCATGAGCCTGACCGAGAGCACCACCAACCCGGCCGTACGCATCGTCGACGGTCTCGAGCTCCCCGCCGCCGGCACCTACGCCCTCGACGCGAGCCACAGCCAGGTCGGCTTCGCCGTCCGCCACGTCATGGTCTCCAAGACCAAGGGCCGGTTCTCCGACGTCGCCGGCAACGTCGAGATCGCCGAGAACCCCCTCGACTCGTCGGTCGCCGTCACCATCCAGACGGCCAGCGTCGACACCCGTGACGAGCAGCGTGACGGCCACCTCCGGTCGGGCGACTTCTTCGATGCCGAGGCCTACCCGACGATGACGTACCAGAGCCGTTCGGTGCGCGAGGCCGGCAAGGGCCGCTACGTCGTCGAGGGAGACCTCACGATCAAGGGTGTGACCCGGTCGGTGCCGCTCGACCTGACCTTCGAGGGCGGCGCGGCCGACCCCTGGGGTGGCGTGCGGATCGGCTTCTCGGCCAAGGCCGAGCTCGACCGGGAGGCGTTCGGCCTGACCTGGAACCAGGCCCTCGAGACCGGCGGCGTCCTCGTCGGCAAGAAGGTCACCATCGACATCGAGGCCGAGGCCGTCAAGCAGTAAGGGCGCCCGGCTCCAGGATCTCCGCCCCCGCAATCCCCCTGCGGGGGCGGAACCGCGTCCGGAGAATTTCCTGTCGGACGGGTAGTAAGCCGATGCAACCAATTGGTAGATTTGCCGGGAATGCTGCCGGCGGACGACGTGGGAGTGGAACTGGTCGCGGGGTCACTGGCGATGCTCACGCGCCAGGCGAGCCTCATGCGCCTCCATGAACTCGTCTCCAACAGAGGTGGGCTGACGTTGGAGCGCTCCGCCTACCCGCTCCTGAACCAGATCCTCGCCCTGCAGGGCGGCCGCCTGTCCGACGTCGCCGCCGGCCTCAAGGTGGCCGTCCCGACCGTGAGCCGCCAGGTGCGCCAGCTCGAGCAGCTGGGCCTCGTGGCCCGCACCCAGGATCCGATCGACGGCCGGGCGATCCTGCTCGAGGTGACCCCGGCCGGGCTCGACGCCCTGCAGCGGATGCGGACGGAGTGGCGCAGGACGGTGGCCGAGATCCTCGAGTCGTGGCCGCAGAAGGACCGGGAGATCCTGGGCGAGCTGCTCGAGCGGTTCGCCCTGGAGCTGCTGGCCCTGCGGGCCTGAGCGACCTGGGGTCTGCTGGAGCAGCTCGCCTGAGGGGGCGTCGGTGGGAGCGGGGTGGGGACCGGTCGGTAGTGTCGGGAACATGACCGTGACCGCCGCTTCCGAGACGACCGCCGAGGCCGAGATCCTGCGCCGGGTCGAGGAGCTGCTGGCCGCCCACCCGCCGGCCACGACCGCCCCGAGGGCGTTCCTCGAGGCCCGGTTCGACGCCGGGTTGGCCTGGGTCCACTTTCCCGAGGGAGCCGGGGGCCTCGAGCTGGCGCCGAGGTTGCAGCGCGTCGTCGACCAGGCCCTGGCCGAGGCCGGAGCGCCCGCCCCCGACGCCGCCCGCAACATCATCGGGATGGGGATGGCCGCCCCCACCATCGCCGTCCACGGCACTCCCGAGCAGCGCACCCGCTATCTCCGGCCGCTCTTCAGCGGCGAGGACATCTGGTGCCAGCTGTTCTCCGAGCCCGGGGCGGGGTCCGACCTGGCCGGGCTGGCCACCCGCGCCGTCCGGGACGGCGACGAGTGGGTCGTCAACGGCCAGAAGGTGTGGACGACCCTGGCTCACGTCGCCCGCTTCGGGCTGCTGGTGGCCAGGACCGATCCCGAGGTCCCGAAGCACCTCGGGATGACGTACTTCATCTGCGACATGCAGGCTCCCGGCGTCGACGTCCGGCCCCTGCGGCAGATGACGGGCGATGCCGAGTTCAACGAGGTGTACCTGAGCGACGTCCGCCTGAGCGACGATCTCCGCCTCGGCGGGGAGGGCGACGGCTGGCGGGTCTCCATGACCACCCTGATGAACGAGCGGGTGTCGATCGGCGGCGGCCGCGCCCAGCGGGGCAGCGGCGCCATCGCCGTCGCAGTCCACGCCTGGAAGGCCACCAGCCAGCCCGACCCGGCCCGGCGCGACCGGCTCATGAAGCTCTGGGTGGCGGCCGAGGTGAACCGCCTGACCAACATCCGGGCGGGCCAGATGCGCCGCACGGGCACCCCCGGCCCCGAGGGCTCGGTGGCCAAGCTGACCTTCGCCGAGCTCAACCAGGCCATCTCCGAGCTGTGCGTCGACCTGATGGGCGCCGAAGGGCAGCTCTACGCCGACTACGACCACCCCCGGCGGGAGGCGGTGGGCTTCTGGTCGGGCGACCCCCGGTACTTCTTCCTCCGGGCGAGGGCGAATTCGATCGAGGGCGGCACCTCCGAGGTGCTGCGCAACATCCTGGGCGAGCGGGTGCTCGGCCTGCCCGGGGAGCCCCGGACGGACAAGGACCTGCCCTGGCGCGACGTACCCCGCTCTTGACCGCAGTGCGATGGAACTGACGTTCACCGACGAGCAGCTCGCCCTCCGGGCCGAGGTGGCCGCCTTCCTGGCCGAGGAACGGGCCGCCGGATCGTTCACGCCCCGGGTCGACGCCTGGATCACCGGGTTCGACCGCGGCTTCACCAAGAAGATGGCCGCCCGGGGCTGGGTCGGCCTGACCTGGCCGACCCGCTACGGCGGTGGCGGCCGGACCTACGTCGACCGGCTCTGCATGACGGAGCTGCTGCTGGCGGCGGGCGCGCCGCTGGCCGCCCACTGGTTCGCCGACCGGCAGATGGGGCCGTCGGTCCTGGCCCACGGCACCGAGGCTCAGAAGGAGCGCTACCTCCCCGAGATCCTGGCCGGCGAGGCGACGTACTGCATCGGGATGTCCGAGCCCCAGGCCGGCAGCGACCTGGCCGCCGTCCGCACCCGGGCGGTGCGCAGCGGCTCGGGCTGGCTGGTCACGGGCCACAAGGTCTGGACCAGCCTGGCGCAGCACTCCGACTACATCTACCTCCTGGCCCGCACGGACCCGGCGGCGGAACGCCACGACGGCCTGTCGGAGCTGATCGTGCCGCTGCGCTCCGAGGGCGTCACGATCACCCCCATCCACGACATGTCGGGGGCGCACCACTTCAACGAGATCTTCTTCGACGACGTGTTCGTCGACGGCGACGCCCTCATCGGCACGGAGGGCAACGGGTGGCGCCAGATCACCGGGCAACTCGGCTACGAGCGGGCGGGGCTGGAGCGGATCATGAGCACCTGGGCGCTGTTCGAGGCGATGCGGGCCGAGGTCGGCGACGACGAGCGCCGCCAGGAGGAGCTGGGGGCCCTGGAGGCGGCGGCCCGGGTGGCCCGGCTGCTGGTGTTCCGGGCCGCGGCGGTGGCCGACTCCGGCCGCCCGCCCGACCACGAGGCGGCCATGGCCAAGGTGTTCGCCACCGACATCGAGCAGAAGATGGTGGAAGTGGCGTCGCAGTGGGCGGGGCGGGGGGCCCGCACGGCCGGGGCGTTCGGCGGGCACCTGGCGCCGGCCTGGCTGATCGCCCCCAGCTTCTCCATCCGGGGCGGGACCAACGAGGTGCTGCGCGGCATCGTCGCCCGGCGGGCCCTCGGGTTGTAGGGGGACGGGCGGCGATGGACTTCACCCTCACCGACGACGAACGGGCCGTGACCGAGGCCGCATCCCAGGTGGCGGGCGCGGCCGATCCCTGGCCGGCGCTGGCCGAGGGCGGCTGGCTCGACATCCTCCTGGAGGAGGAGCGGGGCCTCGGCTACCTCGGGCTCGTGGCCGAGGCGCTGGGGGCGGCCGGCGTGGCCGTGCCCCTGGCCGGCACGGCGGTCGTCTGGCCGACGCTGTTCGGTGGCTCCGCCGGCGCCCGCCGGGTCGGGGTGGCGGACAGCGCTCAGGAGCTTCACCTGCCTCCGCCGAGCCACCGCGGCGGGCCCGACCCGGTCGACGGCCTCCTGTGCGAGGACGGCGTCGGGGCCGAGGCCGTGGTGGTGTTGCGGGACGGCATGGCCGAGATCCACGAGGCGTTCACGGCCGAGCCGATCGGCGGTCTGGAGGGCGACGGGCTGGCCCTGCTCCGCCTGGAGGGCCCGGCCGTCGACCGCTGCAAGGACGCCGATCTGGTGGCCGAGGCCCGCCGGCGGGCGGCGGCGCTGACCGCGGCCGAGATGGCCGGGGCCATCGACCGGATCGCCACCATGACCGCCGCCTACGTCACCGAGCGCCAGCAGTTCGGGCGGCCCATCTCCGCCTTCCAGGCCGTGGCCCACGGCGCGGCCCGGCTGGCCACGTTGGCCCAGGCCGCGACCTGGTCGGCCCGCCTGGCCTGCACCTCCGCCGACCCGTCCGACACCTCGGCGGCCAAGGGCTGGATCTCCTCCGCCTCGGCCGAGGCCACCGCCCTGGCCCACCAGCTCCATGGAGCGATCGGGTTCACGGAGGAGTACGGCCTCCAGCGCCTCTCGAAGCGGCTGCGCACGCTGCGCTTCGCCTTCGGGGACGACCGGTTCCACCACCTGGCGCTGGGCCGGCCGGCGTGATGGGGTACCCGGTCTGATGGAATATTCGGCGCTCCTGGCCGGCCGGCGGAGCACCCGCCGGTTCGACACCGCCCGGGACGTCCCCGACGACGTGCTGGAACAGGTCCTGGCCGCCCCGCTGGCCATGCCCCACGCCGGGAACACCTACGACTGGCGGGGTGTGGTGCTGCGGCGCCGCGACCGCGACGCGGCCACCTGGCCGGCCGTGCACGCCGCCCTGCTGGGGCAGAGCTACGTGGAGGAGGCGGCCGTGGTGGTGGCCTTCGCCGTGCAACCCGGGTGGTGGGCCGAGCGGTACCGGGCCAACATCGCCGCCCTGGTCGACCGGGGCCTGATCGACCCGGCCCGGCATGCCGGTCTGCTGGCCATGGTCGACGCCGGCCCCGGCGACTCCGACTTCCTAACCACCGGCCTGATCGGCGAGGCGATGATGGGCGTGGCCGCCGCGATGCTGGCCGCCCTCGACGCTGGCCTCGGCGCCACCGTGACCGCCTGCCGGCCGGCCGAGCTCGCCGCCGCGATCGGCCTGCCCGACGGCGCCGTCCTCTGCCCCTGGGGCGTGTTGGCCATCGGCTGGCCGGCGGCCGACGACGAACCCCCGGCCGCCGGAGGGTCCCAGCCGGAGGAGGCCGGCGCCGGCCGGCCGCCGGCGGCGGCGCCGAAGCCCGGGCTCGACGAGATGTACTTCGGCCGGCGGTGGGGGCAGTCGCTCGCCACACCCGTCCTGTGACCGGCCTGGCCCTGGGCGGCGGCGCCGGCGCCGGCGGCCTGCGCCGCGAGCTGGCGGACCTCGTGGCCGCCCGCGGCCTCGCCCTCCTCGACGCCTGGCTGGGCCCGGCGGAGACGAAGCTGGAGATCCTGGCGGTGCTGGCCGCGGGGCGGAACCTGCTGCTGGAAGGGCCGGTCGGCTCGGGCAAGACGCTGCTCGGCGAGTCGATCGCCGCCGCGCTGCCGGCGATCCGGCTGGCCGGGTGCCACTTCAACTGCCTGCCGGGCGAGGCGGCCTGCCCCCAGTGCCGGGCCGGACTCGTCGCCACCGGCGAGCTGGAGCTGTCGGGGACGGAGCGCTTCGTACGGGTGCAGGGCTCGCCCGACCTGTTCCCGGAGGACCTCGTCGGCGACGTCGACCCCGCCGCCGCCCTCGCCCACGGCGCCCTCGACCCCCGGGCCTTCCGCCCCGGACGCCTGGTCCGGGCGCATCGGAAGCTGTGCTTCGTCGATGAGATCAACCGGCTGTCCGAGCGGCTCCAGAACCTGTTCCTGGAGCTCCTGGCCGAGCGGGCCCTGACCATCGGCGGCTACGAGGCCCGTTTCCCGGTCGACACCGTGGTCGTGGCCACGATGAACCCCGACGAGTACGTGGGCGTCGGCCGGCTCTCCGAGGCGCTGCGGGACCGCTTCGAGCGCGTCCGGCTCGACTACCCGATCCCGGCCGACGAGGTCACGATCCTCCTCACCCGGACCGGCCTCGACACCGCC
>JAUZEY010000382.1 GCA_030838785.1 Actinomycetota bacterium
CCTTCCTCATCCGTCGGGTCAGGACGACCATGCCCGCGGCGGCCAGGCCGCCGACGGCAGCCAGGATCGCCAGCACCGTCGTGCCGTCGAAGTCCTTGGGCGAAACCAGGAACTGCGTCGGCGTCGCAGCCAACTGCTCCCCGGCCGGAACCGGTTCCGAGGCGGGCGCCGGACCGGCCGCCGGCGCCGGCAGTACCGCCGGCCCGCCCGGCGCGCCGGTGACGCCGTACGACTCGCCGGACGTCGAACCGGACGCCGCGAGCTGGCTCACCGGCGCCGGTGACGGGGCGCCGAATCCGTTGCCGGGCGCCGAAGGCGCCGGCGCCGCGGCACCGTTCGAAACTGGCGGCGGCGCCGGCGTCCCGTCGTCCGGCGGCGTGACGGCGGGCAGGTCCGGCGTCAGGCCGGACGCGGCGCCGATCGACACGTACGACGACGCCCCACCCATGGCGATCCGCAGCGTCCCCGTCCCCGCGCCGGGAATCGGGGCCACGCTCGTGACCTCGAGGGCCGCAGCGCGGGCGCCGCCCTCGAGCGGCGCCGGGTTCTCCACCTGGAGCGCCAAGCCGGCTGGGGCCAGCGCCTGGTTCAGCGTCTTGAGACCGTCGGCGGCGGGTACGGCCACGGCCTGGTTGTTGACCGTCAGGCCGTCGGCGCCGTAGTGGAAGCCGAGGTTGCCGACCTTCCCGCCGTCGACCCGGAGCTCGGTAACGGTGGTCGGCTTGGCGTCGCCCTCGTGGTAGGTCGTCACCGACTTCGACGCCACCGACAGGATCGACAGCGGGCCCATGGTGAAGCCCTCCACCGTGGATGTCCCAGTCGCCGTCACCCCGTCGGCGGTGGTCACGACCTCGGTCACGGCGTTTGAGTGGGACTTCGCTTGACTGCTGAACTGGGCCGGCTCCCCGCCCCGGGCCGAGGCCGTCGCCTTCCCGTCCTCGGCGGCGGCGGCGAGCCGGTAGGAGCCGCTGGGGTCGGCCAGGTTCTGAGTCGGCCGGGTGGGGTTCGAGGCGCTGACGTAGAACGGCCAGTCGGGCAGCCGCGGTGCCCCGAGGCCCGACAGCGTCCCCGGACCGGCGATGGCCGTCTCCCCCGGGTAGGGCAGCGAGGCGAACGAACCGGAACCGGAACTGGTATCGGCCAGCGACTGCGCTACCGGGCCGCCACCGTCGAGGAAGTTCTCGACCACGAGGAACCCCGGGATGCCGTAGCGGATGTACATCCCGCTGGCCTGGGCGCCGCCGGTGGCGGCCTGGGTGCCGGCCGTCTGGGCCGCGCCCGGGAGCACACCGGTCCCGACCACGGCGATCCCGCCGAGCGTCACCGCCACCACGCTCTTGGCGGCCCGGGCCCCGAGGGTGCTGCGGGCCCTGATCGGTACGACCATCATCGTCCCCCTCTTCATGCGAGCTGCGATCGGATCGTGGGCGGTCAGGCCGGGACGAGCGGGATCCGCTGGTAGCCGCAGATCAGCAGGCTGCGGATCGGCTCCAGCGGCTCGTCGGCCAGGCGGAACTTCGACAGGTGGGGCAGGAGCCCGGTCAGTGCACCGATGGCCTCGGCCCGGCCGAGGTGGGCCCCGAGGCAGAAGTGGATGCCGTGGCCGAAGGCCAGGTGCGGGGTCGCGCGGGTGATGTCGAACCGGTCGGGCTGGTCGAAGTGGCGGGGGTCGTGGTTGGCGGCCCCGACGAGGATGACGATCATCCCGCCCTTGGGGATGACGGTGCCGGCCACCTCGACGTCTTCGATGGCCTCCCGGAACAGGAACTGGAACGGCGACCGGTAGCGGACCGACTCCTCGATCGCCTTCGGGATGAGCCCGGGGTCGGCCTCCAGCAGGGCGAGCTGGTCGGGGTTCTGGAGCAGCGCCACCACGGTGTTGCCGATCAGGTTGGTGCTCGTCTCGTTGCCGGCCGCCATGAGAACGAGCAGGAACAGCACCGCCTCGGTGGCGGTCATGGTGTCGACGTCCTCGGCCCGGACGAAGTCCGACAGCAGGTCGTCGAGGGGGTTGGCCCGGCGGGCCTCGATCCGCGGGACGAAGTACTCGCTGAAGTCCTTCAGCATTCCGAGCAGGGCGACGATCGAGTCGATGCTGCCGCGGTCCTCGCTCGTGGGCAGGGAGGCCAGGGTGTTCGACCACCGCTTCACGTCGGGGTAGTGGGCGGCGTCGACAGAGAGGATGTCGGCGATCACCCGGACCGGCAGCGGGATGGCCAGCTGCTGGAGGAGGTCGAACCCCTCCGACCCGTCGATCCCCGTGAGGCACTCCCCCACGATCCGCTCGATGATGTCCTTGAATTCGGCGATGCGTCGGGGGGTGAAGCCCCTGCTGACGATGGCCCGCTGGCGCGTGTGCTGCGGGGCGTCGGCGCCGACGATGACCCGGGCGGTGAGCAGCTCGCTCAGGTCGAGGGGCAGGGCGGAGGCGGCGGCCAGCAGTTGCTGCAGCACCTCGGGCGGCGTGTCGGGGGCGAGCTTCGGCGGGAACCCGATGGTCTCGTCCTGGTTGGGCCGGTTGGAGAAGAGGTGGGGCCGGGCCATGATGTCGCGGACGTCGTCGAAGCGGGACACGACATACATCCCCGAGCCCGTCCCGTAGACCGGGGCATGCTCGAGCAGCTCCTGATAGAGCTCGAAGGCCCGGTCCCGGCAGGCCGGATCCCACGGTTCGTAGTACAGCTCCGTGGCGAGGCTCATCGGCCACCGGTCCTTTCCTGGCTGGTGAAGGCGAGTACGGCGTCGTTCCAGAGCTCGGGCGTCTCGTAGTAGGCGGAGTGGCCGCCGGGCAGTTCGGTGAAGGCGGCGGCGGGGATGGCCGCCGCCACCCGGCGCATGACCGGCGGCGGGCAGTAGGGGTCGTCGGTGGCCCCGATGAGGAGCGTCGGGACGGCGAGGGCCCCGAGCGCCGCCGCCGGGAACGTGTCGGCCCGCATCTGCGCCACCACCGCCGGGGCGGCCGGTTTGGCGCCGAAGCTGGAGATCTGGTTGTAGAGCACGGCCAGTTCGGTCTGGGTGGCGCAGAACGCCTCGGACAGCACCGGGTGGCGGCGGCGGGTCCGGGCCGGCACGTCGGGAGCGACGAACCGGTCGGTCTCCTCCCCCGCCGCCCCGGCCAGCGTGGTCGACAACACCAGGCTGCGGAGCCGGTTCGGGTGGGCGAGGGCGAAGCCGAGGGCCACCCAGCCGCCGAGTGACTGGCCGACGAGGTGGACGGGCTCGGCGGGGCACACGGCGTCGAGGACGGCGGCGAGATCCCGGCGGGCCGGAGCGGGCCCGAAGTTGCCGGTGGCGCAGGTCGAGTTCCCGAATCCCCGCTGGTCCCACGTGATCACGGTGTGGTGAGCGGCGAAGGCGTCCAGCTGGCGCCACCAGATGGCGTGGTTGCCGCCGAGGCCGTGGCACAGCACGAGCGGCGACCCCGAGCCGGTGACCTCGTAGTAGATCCGCTCGCCCTCGCTGTCGACGGAGCCGGTCGTGGCGTCGAACTCGGAACGGACGGTGACGGTCATCGGACGGCGATCCCCGCGAACAGGGCGGACGGGTTGCGTTCGCTGATGGCGTCGTGGGCGGGCGAGGATTCGAGACCCTCGAGCAGGGCGGCGATGGCCGGGCGGCGGCCGGCGGGGAGGTCGGTGCCGAGCAGGACACGGTCCGGCCCCACCACCTCGACCAGGTGGTCGATCTGGCGGCAGGTGCAGCCGGCGGTGTCGACCGAGATCCACTCCGGCAGCTCGGCGCTCCGGCCCGTGCTCGTCGCCACCCGCGACCACTGCCAGGGGAGCGATCCGCCGCCGTGGGCCAGACAGACCCGCAACCCGGCTGGGGCGTCGGGGTGGCGGAGGAGCCGTTCCGCCGTCACCAGCGCTGTGTCGCTGGTCAGCCAGATGCCGGCGTCGAGGGCGGGATGGGTTGTGCCGTAAGGATTCGGGCGGTTCGGGTGCAGGAGGATCGGCAGGCCGGCCTCGGCGCAGGCGACCAGAACGGTGTCGACGCTCTCGTCGGCGAAGCTGCGCTCGGCGTCGACGGCGGTGCCGATCTCGACGCCCACGAGCCCGAGATCCTTGATGCGGTCCACCTCGGCGGCGGCGAGATCGGTGTCCTGAATGGGGACGATGCCCAGCCCGAGGAAGCGACCCTGGCCCGAGCTCACCGCCGCCGCGGTCTGCTCGTTCACCGCCCGGCACCACTCCCGGGCGGCGCCGGCCTCGGCCCACCACGGCAGCAGCGGCGGCAGCGGCGAGAGGACCTGCACGTCGATGCCCAGCCCGTCCAGCACCTCGGTGCGCCGCGCCAGCGACCAGTAATGGTCGTCGACGACGCGCCCGGACGGCTCGAGCCGGCGGCCGCCGTCGGGCGTGGAGACCAGGGCGGGCCAGCGGGCGTCGCCCGTCCGGGCGCGCCAGTCGGTCAGCGCGGCGGGGAGCAGGTGGGCGTGGACGTCGACGCGCATCAGCCAAGGGACGGCGCTAGACGGCCCGGGTCAGGAAGTCGATGTGGTGGCGGTTGACCTCGTCGGCCTTCTCGAACTGGGGCCAGTGGGCGGCGTCGTGGATCAGGTGGACCTCGGGGTCGGGCAGCTCGGCGATGGCACCGCTCACGACGTCGAAGCTCTTGCCGGGGTTCTTGTCCGTCCAGATGACCATCGTCGGGCACTGGACCTCGCGGAGGCGTTTCTGGTCGATGTAGTCGACGTCGCCGTACACGCCCCGGTTCATCTGCAGCACAGCGCCCATGATCCGCAGCACCGAGTCGACCATGCCGGGCTGGTTGTAGATGTGATGCCGTATCTCCACGATCTCGTCGGTCATGGTCAGCGGGTCGACGACCAGCCATTCGAGGCGGCGCCGGATGGCGGCGAGGCTGCGGTCCTCATAGAGAGAATGTGTGCGCTGCTCCAGGTCGGCCAGCTGGCGGAGACCGGCCTCGTCGGGCCGGGCCAGGATGCCGGTGTTGAGCACCAGCTTGGTGACCCGCTCCGGCCGGGTGATGGCCGTCCAGGCCGCGACGCAGCCACCGAGGGACTCACCCGACAGGTGGGCCGCCGGGGCGCCGATCACATCGAGGAAGTCGCAGACGTGGGCGCTGTAGTCGTCGAGGTTGTAGGCCACGTCGGGGCGGTCGGTGAAGCCGTGACCGATCATGTCGATCGAGTAGACGTGGAAGTGCTCCGACAGCGGGCCGAGGTTGCGGTAGTACGTCTCGGCGTGGCCGCCGGTGCCGTGCAGCATGACCAGCGGGTGGCCGGACCCGGCCTCCAGCACCCGGGTTCGGATGCCGTTCACGTCGTAGAAGGTCTCGCTGACGCCGCGGCCGAGAAACTCGAGCCAGATGGTCGAAGCGTTGCTCACGTCGGGGTCTCCCATCGGTTAGTGAGGCTGCGGTCGGTGAGGCGGCGGTCGGTGAGGCGGCGTTCACTGAGATAGGCGCGGGAGAGCTGCGTGCCGAGCGCCGTGAACGGCAGGGCGGTCCCGCGACCCCGGCCGACGACGACGGCGTTCCACAGCTCCTTGGACATGAGGGGGAAGATGGCGTCGGTGCCGGCCTGGGGGTGGTCGCGCAGCATGTCGTCGATGAGGCCCCAGGTCTCGGTGACCCACGACCGGCCCGACGAGGCGTTGACGACCTCGACGGCGTCGGCTTCGGCGATGCCCTCGGCCGCCGCCAGGCGGAGCGCCTCCAGGGCCACCAGATGGTTCAGGTGGAGCATGACGTTGTTGACCAGCTTCATGCTCTGGCCGGTGCCGACCGGCCCGAGGTGGAAGATGCGCTCGGCGTAGGCGCAGAGCGCGGGCCGGGCCCGTTCCAGCGTGGCCGGCTCGCCGCCGACCATGATCGTCAGCGTCGCCGCCTCGACCGCCGGGCGGGAGCCGCTGACCGGGGCGTCGAGCAGGTCGGCGCCGGTCGACCGCACCGCCTCGGCCAGCGCCACCGCGGTCTCCGGCCGCACCGAGCTGTGTAGGACGACGGTCTGGCCGGCCCGGAGCCGGTCCACGAGCCCGCGCTCGCCGACGACGACCGCCGTCGCCTGGGCGTCGTCCACGACGCACACGGCGATCACGTCGGCGACCTCGGCGACCTCGGCCGGGGTCTCGGCCGGCTTGGCGCCGGCGGTCACCAGCGCCGCCACGGCGTCGGCCCGGACGTCGGTCACCGTCGTCGGGAAGCCCCGGCCGACCAGGTGGCGGGCCATCGGCGCGCCCATGTCGCCGAGGCCGACGAAGCCGACGTGAAGGGGCTCAGTCACCGGCGCGTCCCGTCACCGGGCTCTGGCGGGCGCACTCGATGACGAACTTGCGCCAGGCCAGCGGGAAGGCGTCGGAGCCGGAGAACACTTCCTTCGGGTTCTCGTACTCGACGTTCTCGACGATGCGCTGGTCCTGACCGGAGAAGTTCCGGTGCTGCTTCCAGTCGTAGTAGAGGTGGAACACGAGCCGGTTGAAGATCCGGCGGCGGTCGGAGCCGGGGAACGTCGTGTAGTAGTAGAAGATCCGCGACCGCTCGGCGTCGATCGGGGTGACGGCCCGGGAGTAGATGTGGCTCTGGTAGTCGACCTGGAATGTGCAGGGCAGGTGGACGCCGGTCCACTCCTCCTCGGTGATGAGCCAGTCCATCTTCGGCCGCAGCCGGCGGATCAGACCCATGACCGTGGCCAGGTAGAGGCGGAAGCGGGTCTTCGGCCACTTCGCCCCCCCGAGCTCGGGGTAGACCTCCTGGAACTCCGTGCGGGGCGCCGTCTTGCGGGCCTGGTCGGTGTCCATGTAGTCGAAGAAGCGGGGGTTCTCGAACACCAGCGCCCGGTTCTTGACGATCTTGGTCGCCGGCCGGCGCGGGCCCATCCCGAGGAAGAGCTGCAGTCCCCGCCGGTCCTGGATCAGCAGCTCGATCGAGTTGCGGTGGACGAAGAAGACGTGGGCGTCGTTCAGGTTCTCCAGCGACACCCGCCAGTTCGACTGCCACTCGTCCTCGGAGAACTGGATGAGGGCCCGGTCGTCGAAGAACTGGGGCGGCACGTCGTCCTCGATGGGAGCGGGCTCGCCGTCGCCCATCCAGACGAACACGAGGCCCTTCAGCGTTGTGGTGGGGTACGAGCGAATGCTGCTGTTCGGCTTGTCGCAGAACGTCGACTCCCGGCCCTCACCGAGAAAGGCGACCGCTTTGCCCGTCGTGTCGAACGTGAGGCCGTGGTACGGGCAGGTCACCGTGCCGGCGAAGTGGCACTTTCCCATGGCCAGGGAGGAGTTGCGGTGCGAGCACCAGTTCGAGAGGGCGGCGACCCGGCCGTCCTTCCCCCGGAACAAAACGAGGTCGTCGCCCAGCGCCGTGCGCCGGACGGGCTTGCGCCGGGGCACCTTGGCGTCGGCCACCACGGGATACCAGTACTCCCGCAGACCCTTCCGGGGGATGCGGTCCCGCAGCCCGAGCCGGACGCGCGGTTCATCGGCTTCGGAAACCGTGCTTCGGGTCTCCTGGATGGTCATCGACCCCTCCCGTCACGTCCCGGCATTGGCCGCGATACCCGATATCCTTGTGTCCCGTGGACCGACTGCGACACCGATCGATGGCCGACGCCGTGGCGTCGAGCCTGCGCCGCATGATTCTCACCGGTGAGCTGGCCCCCGGCCGGCGCGTCACGCAGGACGAGCTGGCCAAGATGCTCGGCGTCAGCACCATGCCGATCCGGGAGGCGCTGCTGCGACTGGTGGCCGAGGGGATGATCTCCGCCGCCGCCAACCGGTCCTTCAGCGTGGTCAGCACCACGCTCGACGACATCCGCGACATCTTCTGGACGCACTCCGTGCTGGCCGGCGAGCTCACCCGCCGGGCCTGCGAGCACTCCACCGACGAGCTGATCGAGGTTCTGCGAGACGCCCGGGAGGATTACCTCGAGGCGCTGTCCGCCGGGCAGCGGGAGCGCATGCAGGAGGCCAACTGGCGCTTCCACAAGGCCATCAACTCCGCCGCCGCCGCCCCGAAGCTGCTGCTGGTCCTGCGCACCACGCTGCGTTTCTTCCCCGACTTCCGCGACGACGTCCCAGGCTGGCCGGAGCTGGCCGGCCGCTGGCACCGCCACGTGCTCGACGCCTTCCTGCAAGGCCGGCCCGACGAGGCCCGCCAGGCGGCGGAGGCCCACGTGCGGGAGGCCGGTGAGATCCTCGTCGCTCATGCCAGGAGCCTCGGGCTGTGGAGCGACGCCGAGGCCGAAGCCGCCACCGGCTCGGCGCCGAGGTAGTGGCTGAGCACCGACTCGTTCTCGAGCTCGGAGGGCTGGCCGGCGAACGTGACCCGGCCCCGGTTGAGGATGAAGGCGTAGTCGGCGACGCCGAGCACCTTGGGGATGTACTGCTCCACCAGCAGCAGTGACGAGCCTTCGGCGGCCATGCGGAGCAGGAAGGCGAAGATGTCGTTGACGATGGCCGGGGCGAGGCCCATCGACACCTCGTCGAGGAGCACGACCCGGGGCCGGCGGATGTAGGCCCGGGCCAGGGCCAGCATCTGCTGCTCGCCGCCGCTCATCGTCCCTGCTGTCTGACCGAGCCGCTCGCCGATGCGGGGAAAGGCGTCGACGGCCCGTTCGACCGCTTCGCTCTCGCTTCCGGGCTCGGCGAACATCACCAGGTTCTCCCGCACCGACAGGCTGCGGAAGATGCCGCGGCCCTCGGGGATGTGGCAGATCCCCTTCCTTACCAGGTCGTGGGCGGGACGGCCGGCGTGGTCCTCGCCATCGAGTTCGAGCCGACCCTGCCAGGGCGCCAACGCTCCGCAGGCCACCCGCAGCAGCGTCGTCTTCCCGGCGCCGTTGGGCCCGATGAGGGCCACGATCGAGCCGTCGGGCACGGCCAGGGTGACGTCGCGCAGCACCGGCACCTGGCCGTAGCCGGCGTTGACCCCCCGGAGGGCGAACATCAAACGCTCTCCCCTACCAGTTCAGCCAAACCCTCATCCTCGCCCAGGTAGGCGGAGCGGACGATCGGGCTCTGGCGGGTGGCCTCGGGCGTGCCCTCGAAGATGAGGCGGCCGAAGTCGAGGACGTAGAGGTAGTCGGAGATCGACATGACGAGGTCCATGTCGTGCTCCACCATGAGGATGCCGCAGCCCCGTTCGGCCACCATGTCCCGCACGACCCGGCCGAGGTGCTCGGTCTCCTCCGTGTCGAGGCCCGACGAGGGCTCGTCGAGGAGGAGCAGGTCGAAGCGGCCGGCGTGGGCCCGGGCCAGCTCGACGAGGCGGCGCTGCCCGGCGGAGAGGGCGCCGGTGCGGCGGCGGGCGATGGCCGACAGGCCGCAGCGGGTGATGGCCTCGTCGGCCGCCTCGGCGGCGGTGGCCCGCTCCTTGCGGGAGGCCACGACCTGGCGGCCGAGGCTCCGGGGGGCACCCCCGAACCCCCGGGGGACGGCGGCGGCGAGGCGGGCCTCGCAGCCGAGGCTGACGTTCTCCTCCACGGTCATGGAGTCGAACAGCTCCATGCGCTGGAAGGTGCGGCCGAGGCCGCGGCGGGCCCGTTCGGCAGGGCCGAGGCGGGTGACGTCGTCGCCGCCGAGCCGCACCCGGCCGGAGGCGGTGGCCACCAGGCCGCTGCAGGCGTTGAAGGTGGTGGTCTTTCCGGCGCCGTTGGGGCCGATCAGACCGGTGATCCGCCCGGCCGGGGCGGTGAGGCTGACGCCGTCGACGGCGACGAGCCCCCCGAAGCGGACGCTGACGTTCTCGACCTCGAGGCCGTTCATGCCATCTCCTGGGCGCTGAGTACGAGCTCGGCATAGCGGGCGGTCACGGGGCTCGCGCCAGCCCGGTCGACGGCGGCCAGCGCCGGAACGTGGCGGCGCGGCGCCGGCTCGGCGACGGCGGCGCCGGCCTGGGCGTCGGCATCGGGGGACGGGCGGCGGGCGAGGAGGCCGGCCAGGCGGCCGGTCAAGCGATCGGTGAGACGATGGCCGCCGACGGCGAACATCGTCACGGCCAGGGCCGCGGCGCCGAAGACCATGCTCTGGTACTCCACGAACCCGTCGGGGGCGTAGGCCGGCAGCAGCACCAGCACCGCGGCGGCCACGATCGACGACCGGATGAGTGCCGTCCCCGACAGGACGAGGATGGTCAGCCACAGCAGGGACTGGAGGATCCCGAACGCCGCCGGGGCGACGTTGCCGAGCTGGGCGGCGAACAGCGCGCCGGTGATCCCGGCCAGGAACCCCGAGATGCAGAACACGATGACCCGGGTGGCGT
>JAUZEY010000385.1 GCA_030838785.1 Actinomycetota bacterium
ATGTTCTCCAGGGAGGACACGATCCCGACCAGGAAGCCGACGACGACGAGGACGACGAGGACACCGATGGTGACCCAGGTCCACATCCACCCGGTGAGCGCTCCCGTTGCTGCCTTTCGGGGAGCCGATGCTGCTGCTGTTGCCATGATCAGCTCCCTCCTAGCACGGTGCGCCGAGGTTGGCGGGTCCACCGAGGCGCTTGTCGATGCAGGCCGCGTAATGCTCTGCGGTCTTGGCTTCGGTCAGGATGTTCCCGGTGTCGCCCTTGATCGTGTTCGCCATCGCGATCGTGCCGTCGAGGTTCGTGTTGATCTGAGCCACGTCGTCGTTGATCCGCTTGGCCACATTCAGGATGGCGGCGGCCTGGGAGTTGATCGCCCCGGCCGTGGCGTTGATGGCGGTCGCGCTGCCGTTGATGCTGGTGGCGCTGCCGGAGATGGCCTTGGCCGTCCCCCCGATCGTCTTGGCGGTCCCGTTGATCTTGACGGCGCTGCCGTTGATCGCCGAAGCCGTCCCGTTGATCGTGCCACCGGTCTGGTTGATCGTGCCGGCCGTGCCGTTGATGGACTTGGCGAGTCCGTCGACCGACTGGGCCAGCGTGACGACCTGGGCCAGTTTTCCTTCCAGCGGCTTCGCGCTGGTCAGGATCGAGCTGGCGCTCTCGTTGGTGCGGTTGAGCTGGATGACCGAGTCGGTGGCCGTGTTGATGCCCTGACCGGTCTTGGCGATGTTCTCTGCTTTATGGTTGATCCGGTTCGCGGCTCTCGCCGTACGGGCCAACAGCGAAACGCTGACGAGCCCGGCGACGACCACGACGGCGATGACGACCCCGTTGGTGAGGGCTACTGCGCCCCGTTCATTGCGCCACCGCGCGCGGTGCTGCCTATGTTGCCTGGCCAATTTCCCACCCCCTTGTAGGAAATCGATGGTTCCTCAGGCAGGGGGGAGGCGGTTCCCCCAGAGGGTGGATACGGGGGGTGACATAAGGGACGGACGGCGCGCTTCAGCGGCGTCGATCACGCTGCACCCACTGCGGGGGGGGTGCAGCGCCCCGACTCATCGACCAGGTCACCGCCCCGAGACGACCTTCTTCGGGGGCCTCGGGCGGGCGGACCCGGTAGTTCGTTTTGACAATAGCCTCCGCGTCGGCGCCCTCGTTCCGGGCGAGACAGGGGGCGCGGAAGTCGCAGACACCACAGTGCTCGGGCGCCGGGGTGGGATAGAGCGGCAGGTCGGCGTCGAGCATGTCGAGGGCCTCGGTGGCCAGCCGCCGCCCGAGGTCGTCGAGTGCCTCCCGGGTGCGGGGAATGCGGGTGCGGCGGAACATCCCACCGCCTTCTTCGACGACGACGTCCATCGACACGTGCTCGGCCTTGGCGTACATCCGGCGGTGACCTGGAACAGGAGCCGACGACTGCCGTTCCGACTCGACCACGCGCTCGGCCTCGGTCTCGGCGTTCCGCCGGGCCTCGGCCCGGGCCCGGGCGAAGGCATGGGCGGCCCGGGGGCGGCGCACCGGCTCGGCCGGATCGGGGGGGTCGCCCCCGATCCGCAGCTCGTTGTGGATCGTGCCGGAGATTCGCATCCCGAGATAAAACAGCTCCCAGGCCCAGCAGGCGGCGACGGCTTCGTCGTCGAGGATCAGCAGATCGGGCTCCGTGAACTCGTCGACGACGCGGTGACGCACCACCCAGTAGGCATCGTGCTCGTCGACGACCAGGAGGTCGACCCGTCCCCCGTACCGGACGACCTGACCGTCCGGCGTGACCAGATCGGTATCGGCCTTCGTGGGGTCGGGAATCTGGACGTCGAAGTCGGTCTCCACCCGTACCGGCCAGAAGCGATCGGCGGCCGGGGCCCAGGCCAGGTACGGGTCGAGGAGGCCGCGGCCTGAAGTCATGCCCTGCTCCCACGCCTCCTCCTCGGCCGCCGTGAGCTCGTGGTCCTCCCGCTGGCGGCGCATGGCCTTCTCGAAGGCGGCGAAGGCCAGGGGCAGGACAACCGTGCGGTCCCACTCCCACATACCGGGGAAGTAGTACACGGCCAGCCCGTCCCGCACCGCCCGGTCCAGATCGAGCGTGTAGCGGGACGCGGCGGGCTCCAGGTTGCGGCGCAGCCGCGAGCTGAAATCCCACGACCGTCGGCACCGCTTGAACCAGACCCGGTCGGACAGGCGGAGGTCGGCGGCCACAGGACCGGAGCTCAGTCTCGCTTCAGCAGATGCGGGGCAGCGGGTCGCCCACGAGCATGTCGACGATACGGGTGCCCCCGAAGCCTGTCTTGAGCAGGACCAGGCCCGGCGGGTCGTCCTTGATGCGGCCGATGATCGCCGCCCCCTCGCCGCCGGGCTGGGTGCGGAGCGCGGCCAGCGCGTCCTGCGCCGCCTCTCCGTCGACCACGACCACGAATCGGCCCTCACAAGCGACGTACAGGGGGTCGATCCCGAGGATCTCGCAGGCGCCGTTGACCTCGGGCCGGACCGGGATCTTGTCCTCCTCGATGATCACCGCCACGTTCGAGGCCTTGGCCATCTCGTTGAGGATCGTGGCCACGCCCCCGCGGGTGGCGT
>JAUZEY010000405.1 GCA_030838785.1 Actinomycetota bacterium
GACGGTACCGGGCGACGACACGCCGCGCTACGGCGACCGTTCAGCGAAAGAAGCGTCATGGGCGGGGCCTTTGCTCGTGGTCGGATACCCATGGCATCGGCACTGTCGTCCCACAGCATTCCCGACCGGCCCACAACCGTTGCACAACAGCCCCCGTCGGGAGTCGAGCGCCCAGCTGACCCCTGACGTCCCGGGCGGCGCCCGACGATCACCACGGGCGCAAAATCAGGCGCCAAACTCCCGAAGGTCCCCACCTGGGCACAACGAGCTATGGCTATCCGGGAGCGAGGAGCGCACGGTGAGGTGACAGCAGCCGCCTCCTCCGGCCGCCGCCATTCCGAGAGGCGTTGTCCTCATGGACCCGACGAGAGACAGGAACCTCATCTGGCTCGCCGGCGAGACCAACCTCGCCGTGGCCTGGGACGTCGCGGTCGCCGAGATGGAGGCGGCCCGGCGAGCCGGCGACCGGGCCGACGCCGCCCGCTGGGAAGCCGACGCCAACGCCCTCTACGTCCAGATCACCGGCCGCCAACCCGACGCCTAACGCCCTCAGCCCGATCACCCTGCACCGTCACAGGGCGACTCCGGTTCAGTCCGCCTTCGGCCGCTTCAGCAGCACGGCAACGGTGCCGTCGGGCAGGGCCGTCATGCCGACGGCCTCCCACCCCTTGCTTCCTTCCCCGTTGAGCGCCGCGACCGAAGCCGAGGCTCCCGGTGCCCGGGTCGGGGTCACGAAGGCGGGAAGGGCGACGATGAGGTACTCCCACGCAACCATGGGTGTGTTCAGGAGACTTCCGGCACTCCTGCCGACCCGCTGCGCATCGCGCCGGAGGCACGCTCGTAACGCTGGAGGGCACCGTGGCCCCGATCCCAGCCCCGGGGCGTGAGGTTCGGATTCCGCAGCATGGTCTCCTCCAGGGCGCTGGCCAGTTCGTCCGCCATCGCCCGCCAGTCGACACCCGCAGGGTTCGTGGTCTCGTCAACGAACGCTTCTACCGACATGACGCCCCTTCATGACCATTATCGAAACACATGACAAGCACTACATTTCCAGTGTATTGCCGCGGCCCCTGCGCTGCGCCCGCCATCGCCGATGACCGGTTGCCCGGCGGCAGAAGGAGCACCTCGGATTCGCACTCCCATCTGATCAGCCGCGGCTTTGCCGGCGCTGGGATGAAGCTGAAGATC
The DNA here is from genome assembly GCA_030838785.1 of Actinomycetota bacterium. Lineage (GTDB taxonomy): Bacteria > Actinomycetota > Acidimicrobiia > IMCC26256 > BP-133 > BP-133. The sequence goes on from JAUZEY010000405.1 coordinate 1,189, forward strand.
TTCTGCTCCTTGAGGCCGGCGTGTCGGGTCTGACGGGTCCCACCGGCCCAGTTGTCAGGTCGTTGTCCGGAGGAGCTCGTTAGGACCCATCGCACGATCGTGTTACCGTCCCCTTGGAAGCGCTGCTCCAGACCCCTGGTGGCGAGAGTCCGATCGGACGACCCCGCGGAGTTGGAGCATGACGCCGAGTTGGAGCATGACGCCGACGGTGAACGGGAGTGGCGTCGCTGGAGCCCGCGACGCGGCTCGGCATCCCGACGGCGCAGGTACCCGTAGTTGACCATTCTCGTCGGGGCCTCGGCCCGGATCCGCCCGATGGGCGCGACGTGGCGGTGTGCAAACCGTCCAGCGCCGCCCAGCGGGTGCTGAAGAGGGCCGACCTGACGACCGCCCGCGCCGTCAGTATCGGGTGAGCCCGACCAGGTCGGGCGCTCCCGAACGACGGCGCGGGCCCCCACCCACCGGGGGTTCAACGGACTGAGGAACGGCCCGTGAACGACGAAGTAGGCCGGCGACCCGCCGGGCTCCCGGTCGTGTGAGGGGAGCCCGACGGCAGCCGCCGGCGCGGCGCGCTGGAGGGGGGGTTTCAGCGGCGCCACTCCTCCGGGTCGGGAGGAGGGGGAAACGGCGCCGTCAGGCTTCGGCGCCGACCTGGAAGACCGTGCTGGAGATCAGAACTTGGCCGCCGGGCGGGGGTTTGAGGGCGGATGCGGCCGCCTGAACGTTGGTTTCGCTGTCGAAGACGACGAGTCGAGCCACCCGACGCCTCTGATGGGCTCTCCGCTCATCGCCATCGCGGCGCGGGCTCGGGCCGGGAGTGAGACTGGAACGATGCAGCGGCGGCTCCCTGGGTCATCCGGAACGGATTCACGCCACCAGGGTCCGGAGGAGCGTCGCCACGACACTATCACGGCCCGCTCGATCTGCTTCCCCGGGCGGGGCAGGTCAGCGGTAGCCGCCGACGACGGTCGCGCCCGTGGCGACCGGGGCGACGTCGCAGCGGTCGGCGATGCCGGCGACGAAGGCTTTGAAGGCCGGCACGGCCTGGAGCGAGTCGGGGTCGTCGACCTCGTGCTCGATCACCACGTGGATGAAGCTCACTCCGTCGTCGAGCCGGAACACCTTGTAGGTGAACCCCTCCGGCTGTCGCTCCTCCAACTCGGCGAACACCGCCTCGATGAGCTGTCGGTTTTCGGCGGCCCGTTCGGCCTTGGCCTGATAACGCACCACAGTCGCCTTCATTCGCGTGCTCCTTCACCGGGTCTCGCCAGCGTCCTCGCACACCCAGACGGTGGCCGGCCCCGGAACTCATCGGTGCTGAGACCTCAACGATGCTCAACGCCCGGAGCAATGCCTGGCAGGAGGCGCCGTCCCCGACATCGTGACGGCGGGTCCCGTGACGCCGGGTGAACCGGGGCGGTGACCGGTAGCATGGCCTCGTGTTCGAGGGCCTCTTCTCTCCCTGGCACCTTTTGATCATCGCCGTCGTCCTCTTCGTCGTCCTCGGTCCCGACGCGCTCATGCGGCGTTGGCACGACGCCGGCACCACCGTGCGGCACCTGGTCGACGACGAGGGCGACGAAGGGGACCAGTCGGTTGCGGGCGACCAGCCGGTGCCCGCACCCGCCCGGCCTTCGTTGGCCTACCGGCTCGGTTCCCACCTCCCGCGGCGCTGGCGGCCGCGGCGGCGCCCGCCGAGCTGACCGGGCGCCGGGGCACGCGGCTCAGAACTCTCAGGAACGAGTGTTCCGAATATGAGTGGCGGCCACGCCCACGGGGTGTTCCGGCCGGCGGTCCGGGGCGCTCGACGATCCGGACATTTGGGACACTCCCGCAGGAATCGGAATCACCGTGTCGAAATGACACGGTGATTGAACTTTGCGGCTAGCCAAGGGCTCGGCCTCACCCCTCGGGGCCATTGGACGCGGGACGCACGGGAACCAGCATCCGTTGGCGTCGTGTCTGGTGGAGACAAGGTTCGAAAGGTGTTCATGGAGATCATTCGTTGGCCGCGCCTCCTCATCGTGGCCGGCGTCATGTTCACGGCATCGGCCGGGCCGGCCGGTGCAACCGCCAGCCACCCCGGCGGCATCGTCGACACATGCCCCGAAATCCTCCGCGGCCGACCGACGGGAAACCTGGAGAAGGCCACCCTGCCCGCTGACGGGTCCACGGTTCGTGCCGGTCAGCCGGTGGCGGTCACGCTGCGCTGGGACCAGGGCGACTTCTCCGGGGCCCAACTGCACAAGGCCCTCGACTGCGTCACGGTCAACGGCGAAGTGTCGGAGGCGTTGAGCGTACAGAGCCGTGACCCCGCCAACGACGGGACGTTCGAACATTCCTTCGTCGTGCCGGCTGACCTGGAGCCGGGAAGCCGCCTCTGCGACCGGGGCTTCGTCTCCGGCCCGGGATCCGTCGGCGACTTCGCCGGACACAAGAGCAACGACGTGTGCTTCGACGTCGCCGCTCCGTCCGAGGGGCCGCCCGGGTCCACGCCGGTCGCCGCTCCCGACACCACCCCGGGCCCGACCCCGCCGCCCGTCACCGGGAGCCGCCCTCCGGCGGCTCCGTCGAGTCCCGAAGCTCCGACCCCCGACATCGCCGCCCCCGTCGTCCCCCCGGATACAGCTCACAGCATGCCCCCGGCCCAGCCGGTGCCGACCGAACTCCGCCCCGAGCAGCCGCGCATCGGCGTACGCCCCGGCGTGGCGGGCAAGCCTGCGATTCCCGCCACGGGGCGGACCGAGCAGCCGTTCCTGCTCGCCTCCGGAGCGGCGCTCGCCCTCGGTGGCCTCGCCGTGGCGGGCTCCGCCCGCCGCCGTCAGCCCGTTCGCTGAAGCGAACGCCCACCCCTTCATCCGGGCGCAGGCCGGGCCTCGTCAGGCCGGAGGGGAGGGCGGGATGTCGGTGAAGGCCGGAGCGTACGATGGCGGTTCATGGGCTCGCTGAGCGGGGACTTCCGATCGACCGCCATCGTGCTCTTCACCGACCTGGTCGGGTCGACTGAGCTCCGCTCCCGTGTGGGCGAGGATGCCGCCGAGGAGGCGCGTCGCGTCCACGACCGGCTGGTGAGCGGCGCCATCGACGCCCGCCAGGGCCGGGTCGTCAAAGGCCTCGGCGACGGCGTCATGGCGACCTTCGCCGGGGCCGCAGAAGCGGTGGCGGCCGCCGTCGCCATCCAACAGGCACTGGACCGTCACCGCCGCGGCGCTCCTGCCTCACCCGGCTTCGACGTCCGCATCGGCCTCTCCGCCGGGGACGTCACCTGCGAGGACGGAGACTGCTTCGGCACCCCCGTCATCGAAGCGGCGCGTCTGTGTGCCGCTGCCGGCGGTGGACAGATCCTGGCCACCGAGGTGGTCCGGCTGCTGGTCGGCTCGA
>JAUZEY010000440.1 GCA_030838785.1 Actinomycetota bacterium
GGAGACCGAGCGGATTAGGCGTTCAAGTTCGTCGGTCGAAACGACCGCCACCGGCTGCTCCGGGACGAGTGGCGGGCGCATCGTCCGCATCGGCGAGGCGTCGATCTCGCCCTCCTCGGCCAGGAACTTGAAGAACTGCTGGGCGGAGCGGAACCGCACCGACGCCGTGGCCGGCTTGCATCGGCCCAGCAGGTCCTCGATCCAGGCCTCGATGTGCTCCCGGCGCAGAGCGCCAGGGGCCGTGGGCAGGGACGACGCCTCCAGGAACCGCTCCAGTTGGCGGACCGACTCCAGGTAGACCTGGACAGTCTTCGCCGACCGGTTGGCCGCCCGCAGCGACCGCTCCCACAACCCGATGTGAACCCCGAGGCCCTCGCCTAGACTGGGGCTCGTGTTCGGGCCCTTGGACTTGCGTTTCGGAGTCGTCGCCTCGGCCACGCGCGCCCCTTCGGACAGCTCGAAAAAGTTGTCCAATTATAGGAACACTTCGGGGTGTGCGGCCAGCAGAAAGGCGTCTCAAGAAGCAAAAGTGCAGGTCAGAGCATGTATGGAGGGATGACCGAGAGGCCGAAGGTGACCGCCTGCTAAGCGGTTAGGGGGTGTAAAGCCTCCTCGAGGGTTCAAATCCCTCTCCCTCCGCCAGTTTTCAGGGCCCCCGGTAGCGCCGCCTGGATGCGGCGACGGGGGCCCGGCAGCATGAGCGGGGCGAGGAGCCCCGCCGCCCCTACGGCCAGCAGCCAGCCCGGGATTCGGGAGCGGGCGGTGTTCGAGCCCCACCCGACCTGGTGGACGCGGTCGGGATTCGTCCGGGAGACGAGCAGGGCGATCGGGTCGCCGGGCTCGAACGTCCGGACTCCGGGGTTCTCGTCGCTGCCGGCCACGGGGAGCCGGGCCCGGCGTTGCCGGCCGCCGGCCTCGTACGTCACTTCGACGATGGACAGGGCGCCGGTGAAACCCGGTCGTTCCTCGACGACCCGGCCGGTGACCGGCACGGCGCCGCCGGGGAGCTCGTCGCCGCGCTTCGCCCAGTCGACGATCGTCAGCAACCCGGCGGCGGCCACCGCCACCACGACGACGGCGTAGGCGATGCGCAACGCCTTGGGCGGTACCCCGTCCTCCACGACCGGTCACGGTACCGTGGCCACCGTGGGCAACGCGGGCGCTGGCGGGTCGCCACCGGGTGGCCGCCTCCGGCGCCGTCCGGCGCCCCCACCGCCGGGTAGCCCGACGACGCTCAGAGGCGGGAGCGCAGCTCGGCGACGAGGGCGGGGACGGCCTTGCGCCAGTCGGCGGTGATGCCGATGTCGGCAGCGGCGAAGACCGGCACGTCCCGGTCCTCGTTGATGGCCAGGATTGTCCCGGCCGAGCGCACGCCCACCATGTGGTTGAACTTCCCGGAGAGGGCGATGGCCACGTAGAGGTTGGGGGCGATCGAGCGGCCGGTGATGCCGATCTGGCGGGCGTGGGGCTGCCAGCCCCGGTCGGTCACCTTTCGAGTGGCGCCGAGCTCGGCGCCGAGGACGTCGAGCAGGGGCTCGAGGTCGGCGTAGTCGTCCGGGGTGAGGCCGCCTCCGACGCCGACCACCACCGCCGCCTCGGCCAGGGTGTTCGTGTCGTCGTCGCGGGCGTGGGCCAGGATCCGCACCCGTCCCCGGGGGGCGACGGGCTGCCGGGAGACGGCGGCGCCGTCGTGGCGCGGCTCCCGGCGGGGCAGCATCCCGGGCCGCACCGTGGCCATCTGGATCGGCGAGGAGGCGGTGATGGCGGCCACCACCTGGCCGCCGAAGGCGGGTTTCCAGGCCACGAGCCGGCCGTCGTCGACGTCGAAGCCGACGGCGTCGCCGGTCAGCCCCGCCCCGAGCCGGGCGGCGGCCCGGCCCGCCACCTCCCGTCCCCAGGCGGTGCTCGGCGCCAGCACGGCCCACGGCTGAGCCTGTCCGGCCCAGTCGGCGACGGCGCCGGCGATGTCCTCGGCGGTCAGCCCGTCCGCCATCGGGCCGGCCTCCGGTGAAGGGACCAGCATCACGACTTCGTCGGCGCCCCAGGCGCCCAGCCGGCCGGGGTCGGCGTCGGCCGGCCCGGCCAGCGCGACCACGTGGCCGTCGATCTCCTCCGCCAGTTCGGCGGCGGTGCTGAGCAGCTCCTGGGCCACGTGGTTGCGGTCGGCTTCGAGGATCACCGCCACCGCCGGGCCGGCCCGGTTCCCGGGCCGGGGGACGGTCTCGCCGAGGACGCCGCCCGCCCCCTCGGCCCGGGCGGCCAGCGATCCCCGCCGGACGAGGACGTCGACGGCGGCCCGGACCTGGTCGTCCAACGGCCCGTCGAGCAGGATGCCCTCCCGGTGCACCTCGTGGACCCGCACGGCGCCGACCCGGGTCGGGCTGCCGGCCTGGCCCCACGGCCCGGTGCCGAGGTCGGCGGCCGCCAGCCGCCGGATCCGCCCGTCCGGCACGGCCGCCCGCCCGGCGGGGTCGACCTTGCACGGTTCGATCAGCCGCTCGGCGCACGACAGCACGGCGGGGAGATCGACGGCGGCTTCGACCCAGCCGTCGTCGTGCTCGCAGCGGGCCACCACGGTGCGGCCCTCCATGGCCATCGTGCGGACGCCGGTGAGGAACGGGAGGTCGAGCAACTCGGCCAGCTCGGGCGGAACCTGGCCGGTGTCGGCGTCGACGGAGTTGCGCCCGGCCAGGATCAGGTCGAACGGGCCGGCGAGGCGGAGGGCGGCGGCCAGAGCCCGGGCGGTGGCCAGGGTGTCGGACCCGGCGAAGGCGGGGTCGGTGACGAGGAGGCCGTCGATCTCGACGTCCCGCTCCGACCCCCAGGCGATCGCCTCCCGCAGGACGTCGTCGGCGCTGGTCGGCCCGAGGGTCACGACCGTGACCGTCGCCTCCTCCCCCGCCTCCGCCGCGGCGGCGGCGATCTCCACCGCCTGGGAGACCGCCCGGCGGCAGTAGGGGTTCAGCTCCAGCGGGAGGCCGGCCCGGATGAGGCGGCCGTCGTCGTCGAGGGCCATCTCGGTGAATGTCGGGACCTGCTTGACGACGACGGCGATGCGCATGTCGTCCGTAGTCCTACCCCCGGACGGTCGCTTCGCGCCGGTTTTCGGTGGGCCGACACCGGGGACGGATCGGGCTACCGGCGGGCGAGGAGGGCCTCGTGGGCCCGGAGGGCGGCGATGACCTCGTCCGGCCGGTCGAGGTGGGGTTCGTGGGCGGCACCCTCGATCTCGACCAGGGTGGCGCCGGCCAGGCGCCCGGCCAGGTACCGGACACCGGCGAGGTAGACCGGGCGGTCGTCGGCCCCGCAGATGAGCACGGTGGGGCAGGTGATCTCGTCGAGACGGTCGATGACCATCGAGTCCTGCTGGACGGCCACCCTCCCGACCGCCGCCGGCAACCCTGAGGCGGCCGCGACCTTGGCGATGCCCCGGTTGTACTCGTCCCGGCTGGCGGGGTTGCGGAACCCCGGTCCGGTCGACAGGAGCGCCAGGCCCCGGACGGTCTCCGGCCGGCCGAGGGTGTAGGCCAGCGACAGGTACCCGCCGAGGGAGTGGCCGACGAGGAGCACCGGCCCCCCGGCCGTGGCCGTGGCCATGGCCGTATCGACGACGGCGCCGAGGTCGGCCAGGGCGTCCTCCCGGGTGTAGTCCCCGTCCGGGGCCTCCGAGCGGCCGTGGCCCCGCAGGTCCCAGGTCACGACGTGGTGATCGCCGGCCAAGACGGCGGACTGGCTGGCCCAGGTGTCGCCCGTCCGCCCGAAGCCGTGGGTGAACACCACCGCCGGCCCGGTCCCCCTCGCTTCGATGTGCAGCCCGGCCGTGCTCATGGAGCCGGAATCTAGGCTGGCACCAGGCCCGACCCGGCAACGAGCGGAGGACGCACGTGGACGATCGCGTCACCATCGGAACGCTCGACGACCTGCGGCGCGCCGGTTGCCTCACGGGGAAGGCCGGAGCCCAGCCCGTCTGCGTCTTCTGGAGCG
>JAUZEY010000471.1 GCA_030838785.1 Actinomycetota bacterium
CACCCGCCCCGCCGGCCCCGCCCGCCGCCGGCGCGCTCGCCGAACCGCCGCTCAGGCCGGACCCGACCTGGCCGGACCCGCCGCTCAGGCCCGCCCCGCCGCTCTGGCCCGCCCCGCCGCTCTGGCCCGCCCCGCCGCTCTGGCCGGTGGCGCCGGGCATGCCCGTCGAAGCCCCCGGGTTGGCGCCGGCCGGGCCGTTGACCGCCGGTCCGGGCCCGGCGGCGCCGGCCGGGCGCAGCCCCTCGGGGGAGCCCAGCGACCGCTCGAGCCGGGCCCGGTCGAGCCTTGACCCGCAGCCGGCGCCGGCGATCGAGACAGCGCAGACCACCGCCACCACCGAAGCCCTGGCCCGCCGACCCCGCCCTTCTGACATCTACCGCAATATGTCAGCTTTCTTCGGCTGGTGTCAACATCCGGGCCGGTCGTTCGAAATAGGTGATTGACGATTCCTGTTCCTCGGGCCGTGACGCGGGAGTCGCACTCCCGAAACACACCACCCGTACCGTGAACTCCAGCCGAGCAGCCCAGGGGATGGACCTCCCTCCCATCCCGGGGCCACGCTCGGTCGGACGGTGCCGGGCTTCTCAGTGCGGTTCCCCCCCTTCCGCACTGAGAAGCACCGGCGTTAGCCCTAGGGGGCTTTACCTGCCTCCCGTGAGGCACGGAGGTGCGTCAGATATGCCCAAGGTGTTCGTCGACGGTGATCTCGTCGCACTCGATCAGATCCAGACCGCCCTCCGCTCCGCCGGACTGGAGTCCGTGGATGTCGAGCTGGTGGCCCGCTCCCGGCCGGTGACCCCGTTGCCGTCCGCCCCCTGCAACTGGGCCGCCTTCGCCGACATGGGCGCCGACCTCCCCTACGCCGACTGGCGGGACGAGGTGTTGAGCCTGGTCGACGGCGATGACCCGGCGACCCTGCGGACCGCCCTCTCGCTGTGCGAGTCGGTGGTCACCAACCTCCGCCGGGCCGGCTGAGGCCGGCAGGACCCTTTTCAATCGAGGGGCTGGCGGAACAGCTCCTGGATTTCGTCGCGGAGGTCGAGGAACTTCGGCGACCGCTTGACCTGGGTGCTGCGGGACCGGCCGAACGGCACGTCGACCACCTCGACGACCCGCCCCGGCCGGCCGTGCATCACGTAGACCCGCTGGGAGAGGAACAGCGCCTCCTCCACGTCGTGGGTCACCATCAGGATCGTGGCTCCCGTCCGCTGCCAGACCAGCAACAGGAACTCCTGCATGGCCAGCTTCGTCTGGGCGTCGAGCGAGCCGAAGGGCTCGTCGAGCAGGAGGATGTCGGGCTCGGGGGCCAGGGCCCGGGCGATGGCCACCCGCTGGCGCATGCCGCCCGAGAGCTCCTTGGGAAGGCGGTCGGCGAAGGCCACCAGGTCCATGATGGCCAGCAGTTCCTTGACCCGCTCGGCCCGCCGGGCCCTGTCCACACCCTGGCACTCGAGGCCGAAGGAGATGTTCTCCGCCACCGTCTTCCAGGGGTAGAGCGAGTAGCCCTGGAACACCATGCCGCGGTCGGGGCCCGGACCGATGACCGGCTCGCCGTCGACCGACACGTCGCCCATGGTGGCCGTCTCGAGCCCGCCGGCGATGTTGAGCAGCGTCGACTTCCCGCAGCCCGAGGTGCCGACGATGCAGACCAGCTCTCCCTGGTCGACGTGGATGTCGACGGGCCCGACGGCCACCACCGGCTTTGCCTTGCGCCGGGCCGGGAACGTCTTGATCACCCGCACCATGTCGAGCTTGCGGGTGCCGGCCGGGGTGGCCGGCGGTTCGGGCGTGATCGGCTCGGCCAACTCGGGCGGGGACTCGGGCGGGGACAGGGTCACGGCCGGGCCCAGGGGGCGGCGGCGTTGCGCAGCCAGCGCAGGACCAGGTCGCTGGCCACGCCGATGACGCCGAAGACGATGAGCATGGCGAACATGATGTCGACCTGGTGGAAGCGCTGGGCCTGCACGATCCGGTACGCCAGGCCGGACTGGGCGGCCAGCAGCTCGGCCACCACCAGCATGAGCCAGCCGGCGGCCAGGTTGATGCGGGCGACGTCGATCACGCCCGGCAGCGAATGGGGGAGGATCACCTTGCGCAGCACCGCCAGCCGTCCCGCCCCCAGCGTGTAGGACACCTTGATCAGCTCCTGGGGCACGGCCCGCACCACATCGGCCACCATCAGCGTGTTGAAGAAGACCGTGCCGAGCACGATGAGCGTGACCTTGGGGCTCTCGCCGATGCCGAGCCACAGCAGCAGCAACGGCGTGAGGGCGGTGGCCGGGATGTAGCGGAGGAAGGCGACCGGCGCCTCCACCGCCGACTCGATCGACGTGAAGCTGCCCATGAGCAGCCCCACGACGAGGCCGATGGCCATGCTGATGGTGTAGCCGAGGCCGATGCGGCCCATGCTGGCGCCGAAGTCCTTGCCCAGCTGGCCGCTGCTCCAGGCCGCGGTCACCGCCTTCCAGGTGTCGGCCGGCGACGGCACGATCACGGCTCCGGAGGAGCGGGACGACTCCCACACCCAGAGCAGGAACACGAAGGCCAATCCGCCCACGGCCAGGCCGGCCCGCCACCGCATGGGCAGCTCGGACCGGATGCGCAGGACGGGCGACTGCCGCCGCCCCCGTCCCTCAGCCGCCATGGGCCTTCAGGTACTCCTGGGTGAACGACGGGTCGTAGAGCCCCTCCAGGGAGGCCCGGGACTTGATGAGGCCCGTCCCCACCAGGAAGTCGTTGACCTGCCAGAACATCGCCGTGAGATCGGTGGGGTCCTTCCCGGTGTAGCCCTTGACGGCGTCGGCGGCGCTGAAGAGCTTCGTCCCCTCGGCCAGGGCGGTGTACTCCTCGGGCTTCAACTGGGCGTGTTCGGCCATGATCGCCGCGGCCTCGGCAGGGTTGGCCTTGATGAAGTCGAGCGTGTCGTACCAGGCGTTGACCAGCTTCTGGACGTCGGCCTTGCGGTCCTTGATCAGCTGCGGGGTGACGACGAGGTGGTCGGAGATCGTGCCGGGGAAGTCCTTCGAGCTGAACAGCACGTGGGAGCCCGGGCGCTTGAGGGCCTGGACGGTGAACGGCGCAAAGACCCCGACGGCGTCGATCTGGCCGTTGGCGAAGGCGGCCGCCGCGGCGTCGGTGGGCAGGTTGCGGAAGTTGATGTCGGTCTCCTTCATCCCCGCCGAGGCCAGGCCCTGGAGGAGGAGGAAGTGATCGACCACGCCCTGTTCGGCGGCCACCGTCTTGCCCTTCAGGTCGGCGATGGTCTTGATCGAGTCCTTGACGATGACGGCGTCGTTGCCGAACGAGTTGTCGTTCTCGAGGACGCTGACCTGGGCGCTGCCCGACGTCACGCCGAGCAGCGTGTCGTTGAGCGTCTGGCTGTCGGCGTCGAGCTTGCCGGCCGTCATGGCCTGGAGACAGGTCGTGTAGTCGCTGAAGTAGGTCAGCTTGACCTTGACGCCCTCCTTGTCGAAGAAGCCCTTCTTCTCCGTCACGTCCCACACGAACCAGCCCGGCCAGGCGCTGTAGCCGAGCGTGATGGCCGAGGCTTCCGGCGGTGCCGCAGTGGTCGGGGTCGCCGCCGCCGCCTCGCCGGAGGCGGTGCTGGGGCGGGGTGTCTCGGCCTTGCAGGCGCCGGCCAGGATGGCGGCCACCAGGAGCAGGACGAGGCCGGGAAGCCGGCGGGCAGGCGTCATGGTCTTCGGACCTCCGCAGTCTCGACCAGTTTCGTCTACGGGACCTTACGGACGGGTGGTTCCGATCGAATGTCCATCGAAATAAGGAGGCGTTGCGTTTACCTGTCAGATATCTGACTCGGGGGCTTCGCCCGCCTCGCGGGCCAACGATGCCCGGCGGACGGCGTCGAGGCGGGCGGGGCGGGCCAGCAGGCCCCGCAGGGCCAGGTCAGCCAGGAAGAGGCCGATCTCGGCCGAGGTGTAGTCGCCGGCATCGGGCCCGGCCCGGTTGGCGAGCCGCCGCCGGCCCCGGTTCCAGTGCTGCACCGCTTCGTCGTTGGCGAGCAGGGTCATCGCCGTCAGGCGGGAGTCGACGGAGAGGAACTCGCCCCCTTCGACGCCCTCGGCGACGAGGGCCTCGATCTCGTCGTTGAGGCGCTGCCGTTCCTCCCAGTAGAGGTCGAAGCCCTCGGGTTGGCGGCTGGCCAGGCGGTGGACCTCGTTGATGTCGAAGGGGAACTCCGAGAGGGCGGCGACGTCGAAGCGGATGAGGCGGTGGAGGCGCACGGCGGCCGGCCCGCCGTCGAGCTTGAGCCGCTCGACGAACTCCAGCGGGACCCGGTTCACCGTCCCCAGGATCTCCTCCAGGATCGCGTCCCGGCTGCGGAAGTAGTAGTAGAGCGACGATTGCTGAAGGCCGGCGCCGTCGGCGATCTCGGCCATCGTCGTCTCGCTCACACCCTTGGCCGCGAACAGGCGGCTGGCCACGGCCACGATCTCGGCCCGGGCGCCGAGCTCCGAGGTGCCGCCGGCCGCCGCCTTCGTGCGGGGTCGGCCGACGGGCCGCCGGCTGGTCGTCGTCTGGTCGCTCACCGTTTCGACCGTAGCGAACGGCTGACCCTGCCGGGAGTTCCGCCCGGTGGGTCTGTGTTTCAGACATGTGAATGTCTCCTGTGCAAGCCCGGCCGGACGTTGACTTCGTTCCATCCTGTCCCGCAGTGTTGCGTCGATTTCGAATTACCATTGAAAGGACTCTTGTCTTGCCGAGCACAGGCCAGGTGAACCTGCCGAGCGCCATCGGCACGGCTGATCCGTTCGGAGCCCAGGCTCACGCCCGGGCCCAGGCCGGGACGGTGGCGGCCACGCAGCCGACGATCCCGGCGTCGGAGGCCACTGCTCTCCCCGACGGGGTCGACCCGGCAGCCGTGATCTGGGACGAGCGGATCGGCGGCGGCGGGTACGCCGTGCACCGCCTCCCCCGGGGTAGCCGGCTGCGGATCACCGATCTCGACGGCGACGCCTGCGCCGGTCTGGTGGCCCACCACGCCCGCCGGCCGGAGGAGCGGCTCAACGTCGCCGACACTGTCAAGCTGCAATGGAACGCCTACCTCGGGGCGGGCAAGCTGTTGCTGTCGGATCAGGGACGGGTACTGCTCACGATCCTGGCCGACACCGCCGGCGCCCACGACACCCTGTGCGGCACCTCCACCGCCGCCCGCAACCAGGCCCGCTACGGCGCCGGCGACAACTTCGGCCCGGCCCCCAACGGGCGGGACCGCTTCCTGCTGGCGCTGGCCAAGCACGGCCTCGGCCGGCGCGACCTGCCCCAGAACGTCAACCTGTTCAAAGGCGTGCAGGTGGAGGAGGACGGGTCGCTGACCTTCCTCGGCGACCGCTCTGGGCCCGGCGCCTTCGTCGAGCTCCGGGCCGAGCTCGAGGTGCTGGTCAGCATCGTCAACGTCCCCCACGTCCTGGACCGGCGGCCGGCGTACACCGCTACGCCGCTGCGCTGCACGGCCTGGGCCGGGCCGCCGACGGCGCCCGACGACCGGTGGCGGACGGCGACGCCCGAGTCCCTGCGGGCCTTCCAGAACACCGAGGACGAGCTGCTCTCCTGGGACGGGCCCCGGTGAACGCCGCCGTCCTGCACGACGAGGTCGTGGCGGCCCGGTCGCCTTGGACCCGGGTGGTGCGGGCGGGCGAGACGCTGCGGATCGTCGACCTGGAGGGCAACCAGGCGGTCGACTTCCTCTGCTACAACGCCGCCGACCCCGACGAGCGCTACAGCGCGTCCGAGACGATCGTGGGGCAGGGCAACATCTTCCTCACCACCGGCACGGTGCTGCGCTCCAACGAGGGCAGCCCGCTGATGACCATCGTGGACGACACCTGCGGCCGCCACGACACGATCGGCGGGGCCTGCAGCTGCGAGTCGAACACCGTCCGCTACGGCCACCACACGAAGCACCAGCACGCCTGCGTGGAGAACTTCCTGCTGGCCCTGGCGCCGTTCGGGCGGGGAAAGCGCGACCTGGTGGGCAACGTCAACTGGTTCATGAACGTGCCGGTGCTGGCCGATGGCACGCTGGGGATCGTCGACGGCATCTCCGCCCCGGGGAAGTACCTCGACCTCCGGGCGGAGATCGACGTGCTGGTGGCGATCTCCAACTGCCCGCAGATCAACAACCCCTGCAACGGGTTCAACCCCACGCCCATCCGGGTGACGGTCACGGCGCCGGGCACCGGGTGACAGCCCCCTTTCGGAAGGTGCTCGTCGCCAACCGGGGCGAGATCGCCGTCCGCATCATCGGGACGCTGGAGCGGATGGGGATCGCGTCGGTGGCGGTCTACAGCGACGCCGACGCCGGCACCCCCGCCGTGCTGCGGGCCGGGGAGGCCGTGCGGCTGGGGCCCGGCGCGGCCGGCCAGAGCTACCTGCTCGGCGACCGGATCGTCGAGGCAGCCCTGGCCACGGGCGCGGAGGCGGTGCACCCGGGCTACGGCTTCCTGTCGGAGTCGGCCGAGTTCGCCGCGGCAGTGGAGGCGGCCGGCCTGGCCTTCATCGGCCCCACCCCGGAGCAGGTGCGGAACTTCGGCCGCAAGGACGTCGCCCGCCGCCTGGCCCGGGAGGCGGGCCTTCCTCTGCTGGCCGGCACCGAACCGCTGGCCGGGGAGGAGGAGGCTGTGCGGGCGGCGGCGGAGCTCGGCTACCCCGTCATCCTCAAGAGCACGGCCGGAGGCGGCGGCATCGGGATGGAGGTGGTCGAGGACGCCGGCGGGATGGCGGTCGCCTTCGCCCGGGTGACTCGTCAGAGCCAGGCCAGCTTCGGGGCGGCGACGGTCTACCTGGAGCGCTTCGTGCCCCGGGCCCGCCACATCGAGGTGCAGATCTTCGGCGACGGCGCCGGCGGCGTCGTCGTACTCGGCGAGCGGGACTGCTCGGCCCAGCGGCGCCACCAGAAGGTGATCGAGGAGACGCCGGCCCCTTCGTTGTCGGACGGGCTGCGGGCCCAGGCCCACGAGGCGGCGGCCACGCTGGCCCGGTCGGTGGCCTACCGCTCGGCCGGGACGGTCGAGTTCGTCCTCGACGCCGATCGGGACGAGCTGTCGTTCCTGGAGATGAACACCCGCCTCCAGGTGGAGCACGGCGTCACCGAGGCCGTGACCGCGATCGACCTCGTGGAGTGGATGGTCCGCCTGGCCGCCGGTGAGTGGTCGTTCCTGTCCGAGGCGGCGCCGCCGGCCCCGACCGGGCATGCCATGGAGGTCCGGGTCTACGCCGAGGACCCGGCCAACGGGTTCCGCCCCAGCGGCGGGCTGGTCACCGAGGTGACGTGGCCGGGGGCGGCCGCTGGCGGGGGCGCGATCGGCGACGGGGCGGCGGGCGTCGAGGGCGGCGTGCGCTGCGACACCTGGATCGAGGCGGGCCTCGAGGTCAGCGCCCACTACGACCCGATGCTGGCCAAGCTGATCACGCACGGCGCCACCCGGGAGGAGGCGCGGGAACGACTGGTGGCGGCGGTCGCCGCCAGCCGCATCGCCGGGATCGAGACGAACCTCGAGTACCTGGGCCAGCTGCTGGCCACCCCGGAGTTCGCCGAGGGCCGGCTGCTGACCCGAACGCTGGCCGAGTTCGACTACCGGCCGTCGACGATCGAGGTCCTGGCCGGCGGGCCGATGACGACGGTGCAGGACCACCCCGGCCGGCTCCGCTACTGGGCGGTCGGCGTCCCGCCGAGCGGCCCGATGGACGACCTCTCGTTCCGGCTCGGCAACCGGGCCATCGGGAACGCCGCATCGGCCACGGGCCTGGAGTTGACGGTCAGCGGCCCGACTCTGCGCTTTCACCGTTCCGCCACGATCTGCCTGACGGGCGCCGAGATGGCGGCAACGCTGCAGCGACCAGAGGGCCCCGCCGGCTCGGGAATCGCCCCGGGACCCGGCGCCGCCGGCACCCCCCGGGCGGGGGGCGAACCGGTGCCGTTCTGGGAGCCCGTCGACATTCCGGCGGGCTCCGTCCTCACGATCGGGACGCTCGCCGGGCCGGGGTCCCGGGCTTACCTGCTGGTGCGGGGCGGGTTCGACGTGCCGCACTACCTCGGCAGCCGGGCGACGTTCACGCTGGGCCGGTTCGGCGGGCACGGCGGCCGGGCGCTCCAGGCCGGGGACGTTCTGCGCTTGGCCGGGGACGTCGCGCCGGGCGGCGGCGAGGGGGCCGGAGGAGCGGCCGGCGACGGCTGGCTGGGCAGGGGGCGGGCGGCCCCACGGCCGGTTCCGGCCGAGGTGCGGCCGGTGCTCACCGATTCGTGGCAGATCGCCGTCCTCGACGGGCCGCACGGAGCACCGGACTACTTCACCGACGACGACATCGAGATGTTCTACGGCACCGACTGGGGGGTGCACTACAACTCGGCCCGTACCGGGGTGCGGCTCATCGGCCCCCGGCCGGGTTGGGCCCGGCCGGACGGGGGCGACGCCGGGCTGCACCCGTCCAACATCCACGACAACGCCTATGCGGTCGGCACCGTCGACTTCACCGGCGACATGCCCGTCATCCTGGGCCCCGACGGGCCGAGCCTCGGCGGGTTCGTCTGCCCGGCCACGGTCGTCGCCGCCGAGCGGTGGAAGCTGGGCCAGCTCCGGGCCGGCGACCGGGTCCGGTTCGTGCCCGTCACCGCCGTGGGCGCGACCTGCGCCGAAGCGGCCCAGCGGGCATCGATCGCACTCCTCCGCACGACCCCGCCCCCGGCCCAGCGCCGGCCGGGGCGGCCGGTCACCGTGCTGGCCTCGACGCCGGAGCGCCCGGGAGCAGCCGGCCCCGCCGTGACCTACCGCCGCAGCGGGGACCACCACCTGCTGGTGGAGTTCGGCCCCGACGTCCTGGACCTGGCGCTGCGGGTCCGGGCCCAGCGGCTCATGCAGGCGCTCGAAGCGGAGGCTCTGCCCGGCGTCGTCGACATCACGCCCGGGGTGCGTTCGCTGCAGGTCCACGTCGACGGCGAGCGGCTCACCCTCGCTCGGCTGCAGGCCCGGCTCGTCGCCCTGGAGGCGGAGCTGGAGCCCGACGACGACGCCGACATCCCGAGCCGGATCGTCCACCTGCCGCTGTCGTGGGACGACCCGTCGACGCAGGAGGCCATCCGCCGCTACATGCAGTCGGTGCGGCCCGACGCCCCCTGGTGCCCGAGCAACCTGGAGTTCATCCGCCGGGTCAACGGCCTGCCCGACGTCGACGCCGTGCAGCGCATCGTGTTCGACGCCCGCTACGTGGTGCTCGGCCTCGGCGACGTCTACCTCGGGGCGCCGGTGGCGACCCCGCTCGATCCCCGCCACCGGCTGGTGACCACGAAGTACAACCCGGCCCGGACCTGGACCCCGGAGAACGCCGTCGGCATCGGCGGCGCCTACCTCTGCGTCTACGGCATGGAGGGGCCGGGCGGCTACCAGTTCGTCGGCCGCACCGTCCCGGTGTGGAACCGCTACCGCACCACCGCCCACTTCGAGCCGGGCGCGCCGTGGCTGCTCCGCTTCTTCGACCAGATCCGGTTCTTCCCGGTGGAGGCCGACGAGCTCCTCGACTGGCGGGAGGGCGTGATCTCGGGCCGGCGGGAGCTCACGATCGAGCCCAGCGTCTTCCGTCTCGCCGAGTACCGCCGCTTCCTCGCCGACCATGCCGGCGAGATCGACGCCTTCCGGGCGACCCAGCAGGCCGCCTTCGCCGCCGAGCGGCAGCGCTGGGTGGAACAGGGCGAGTTCACCCGCGCCGAGCCGGAGCCGGCCGCCCCCGAGACCGCCGGCGACACCGCGGCCGAGGTGCCGTCCGGAGCCGTCGTCGTGGCGGCCCCGCTGTCGGCGTCGGTCTGGAGCGTCGGCGTGAAGGACGGCGACCGGGTGGCGGCCGGCGACACGATTGCGGTGCTGGAAGCGATGAAGATGGAGACGGCCGTCACCGCTCCGGCGGCGGGGACCGTCCACCGGGTCTTGTGTCGAGCCGGTCAGATGGTGGCGCCGGGCCAGGCGCTGGCCGTGGTGATGCCCGATGCCTGACCCGGTTCGCCGGCGCTGGCCGTTCCGGCGTTCATTTTGGACAGACGGATGTCCGAAATGAACGCCGGTTGGGCGGCGGACGGCCTGCGCTCATTCGTCGCGGACGTCGGCGACAGATGAGCGCAGGTTCGGGGCCGGTCGATCCGGTCGCACGGATCGACGAGGTCTACGACCGGATCGAGGCGGACGGACGCCCCGGCGTGTGGATCAGCCTGGTGCGCCGCCAGGAGGCCCGGCGGCGGGCGGCGGAGCTCGCCCGGGAGGGCCCGGCGGGGCGGCCGCTGTACGGGGTGCCCTTCGCCGTCAAGGACAACATCGACGTGGCCGGGATGGCGACGACGGCGGCCTGTTCGGTTCGCACCGACCCGGCGGCGGACCATGCGCCGGCGGTGGCGCGCCTCCTCGACGCCGGCGCCGTCCTGATCGGCAAGACGAACATGGACCAGTTCGCCACCGGGCTGACCGGAACCCGTTCGCCCTTCGGCATTCCCGACAGCGTCGTGGCGCCAGGGTTCATCGCCGGCGGTTCGAGCTCCGGCTCGGCCGTGGCTGTGGCGGCCGGCTACGCCGCGTTCGCCCTCGGTACCGACACCGCCGGCTCGGGCCGGGTTCCCGCCGCCTGCAACGGGATCGTGGGTCTGAAGCCGACCCGGGGGATCGTGAGCACCAGGGGCGTCCTGCCCGCCTGCCGCTCGTTCGACGCGGTCTCGATCCTCGCCCCCGACGTCGCTGGTGCGGTCGCCGTCCTCGACGTCATCGCCGCCTTCGACCCCGCCGACCCCTACAGCCGCCGCTGGGAGCAGGCCGCCGCACCCGGAATGACGGGGGGCAACGGCGCCGTCCCCACCACGGCCCGGCCCGGGCGGGACGGCAGAAGCTCGGCCGGCGACCTCGGGGCGCGAGGCCGGCGGGTCGGGGTGCCCCGCCGGGAGCAGTGGGAGTTCTTCGGCGACGACGGGTTCGAGAAGGCCTACCAGGACGCGCTGGCCCGGCTGGAAGGTCTTGGCGCCGAACTGGTCGAGATCGACCTCGACCCGTTCGTGGAGGCGGGCCGGCTCCTCTACGGCACCGGGCTCGTGGCCGAGCGCCTGACGTCCATCGGGCCCTGGCTCGCCTCCCACCCCGAGGCCGTCCACCCGGTGGTGGCCGAGATCCTCCGGGGCGCCGAGCGCTTCACCGGCGCCGACGTCCACGCCGCCCGGCACCGCCTGGCCGAGCTGCGCCGCTGCTCCGAACCGACCTGGTCCGACGTCGACGTGCTGGTCCTGCCGACCACCGGCACCACGTTCACGATCGAAGAAGCCCTGGCCGACCCGATCGGGTCGAGCATGACCCTCGGCCACTACACGAACTTCGTCAACCTCCTCGACCTGTGCGCCGTCGCCGTCCCCGCCGGCACCCGCCCCGACGGGGTCCCCTTCGGCGTGACCGTTGTCGCCCCCGCCCACCACGACCGGCGAGCCACCGGCCTCGCCGCCCACCTGACGGGTGAGCGTCTCACGGCTGCCGCCGCGGCCCCGACCAACGCCGCCGTCGCCACCGACCGTTCCGGGATCGGGGCGGCCGGGGCGCACCGCGAGGAAGTGCTGCTGGTCGTGGTCGGTGCCCATCTGCGGGGACAGCCCCTGGAGCATCAGCTGCTCGAACTGGGTGGCCGCTTCCTCACCTCCACCCACACCGCGCCGTGCTACCGCCTCTTCGCGCTGCCCACCGAGCCGCCGAAGCCAGGGCTCGTCCGGGTCGAGGATGGCGGCGCCTCCATCGAGGCCGAGGTCTGGGCCCTGCCGGTGGCCGGCTTCGGCGCATTCGTGGCCGCCGTCCCGTCCCCCCTGGCCATCGGCACCCTCCACCTCGCCGGCGGATGGTCGGCGCCCGGGTTCCTCTGCGAGTCGGTCGCCGCCTACGCCGCTCCCGACATCACCGAAACCGGCGGCTGGCGCAACTACCTCGGCTCCCCCCCGCCGCGCACCCCGCCGGCCGGCTGACGGCGGACGGCCGTTCCGGGTTGAGGCGCGTCAGACCGGGCTGTAGGGGCCGGAAGAGACGAGCTTGCCGCGGACCACGTAGCGCTGCTGGGCGCTGTGCTTCGGGTGGCAGCCGAAGATCGTGACGGTGGCGTCGGGGGTGGGGTTGGCGATCCAGGTGTCCTGCGGGAAGACGATGACGTGGTCGGTCACCTCGTAGGTGTACGTCCCGCTGGCGAGGTGGAAGATGATCTGGTCGCCGGGGGTGAGCAGGTCGATGTCGAGGAAGGGCCGGGTGTGGGTGACCCGGTGGCCGGCGAAGACCGAGTTCCCCAGCTGGCCGGGGCTGGCCGAGCCGGGCCAGTGGCCGGGACCCCAGTGGATGGCCGTCTCGTCGATACCCTCGAAGATGGGGTGGACCAGGTTGATCTTCGGGATCACCATCATCCCGAAGGCGGGGTGGGCCTCCATCGGGTGCGTGTCGCCGCCGAGGTTCTGGCGGCCACCGGGCGGGATCGTGTCGTAGACGATCGGGGCCGGAGCCGTCGTCGTCGTGGTGGCGACGGTGGCGGTGGTCGTCGGGGCGGTCGCCGGCGACGGGTTCGTCGGCGGGAGGAACATCGTCGGCACGTCGAACGAGGCGTCCTGCGTGCGGGGCGCCTGGGACGTCGACACCAGGAAGAGCCCGCCCACCATCAGCACGATGGCGGCGGCCGGGCTCGTCCGGCGGAGTGTCGTCCAGCGCAGATTCA
>JAUZEY010000562.1 GCA_030838785.1 Actinomycetota bacterium
TCGTCGAACGCCTCGGCCAACAGGTAGGCGCTGAGCGGGGACTCGGGCGCGGGCTTGAGCAGGATGGGGCAACCCATGAGCAGCGCGGGGAGGATCTTCGTCAGGGCGGCCATGACCGGCGCGTTCCAGGGCACGATCCCCGCCACCACGCCGAGGGGTTCCCGCAACACGACGACCGGGCCCGCCACGCCGTCGCGCACCTCGCGGAACGGCACCGCCGCTCCGTCGGCGATCATGCGGCGCAGGAACGGCCCGACGCCGTGGGTGGCGGGCCCGAGGAACTTCCGGACGCCGCCCATCTCGTCGATCTGGAGGTCGACCGCCTCGCCCGTTCGGCGCTCGAAGGCGGCCGCGAAGCGGGTGAGGCCCTCGGCCCGCTCGTCGAACGACATCCGGGGCCACGGCCCGTCCTCGAAGGCTCGCCGGGCGGCGCTCACGGCCCGGTCGACATCGGGCGCCGTCGCCGACGGCACCCGTCCGAAGGGCTCTTCCGTCGTCGGCGACACGACGTCGAGCCAACCGGCGCCGTCAGAGGGCAGCCACCGGCCGCCGATGAAAAGCTGGTCCCGCGTCCACATGGTCAGGTCGGTTCCAGGATCCCGTAGCGCTTCGACGTCTCGTCGAGGATGAACATGGCCTGGGTCAGCGGCGGGAGCTTGGCCGGGTCGTAGGACGGCCGGCCGGCCACGAAGACGATGCGGGGCTGCGCGTAGGCGAAGAGGCCGGCCAGCGAACGGCCGAACCGCAACCGGGTCCGCACGCGGCCCTTGACGCGCCCGGTGGCCAGATCCTGCTTGACCATCCGGTTGCTCTCCCGCAGGACGAAGTGGAACAGGTGACCGAGGCAGTAGGCGAGGCCGTAGAGCCGGTACCAGTAGTCGTCGTCGTAGAGCAGCTTGTAGACGGAGTTCACCACGTGCCGGTGCTCGTACTCCTCGGCGACGTGCCACAGCCAGAGGAAGATCGAGGCGTCGTCCCACCGCTCCATCAGCGCCGGCGAGCGGTCGAAGAAGAATCCCGACAGCACCGGGCCGAGCGTCTCGAAGCCCTCGGCGTAGGCGAGGCAGAACTTGAGGCCCTTCTCGTCGAGGAACCGCTTGTAGTCGCCCTTCAGCGCCGCCTCCGACTCCCGGGTGTCGTACCCGGCGTCGTGGAGCACCGTGTTGAACTTCATGTGCATCCGGTAGTGGCGGCCCTCCTGGGAGTTGAACAGTTCGATGTCCCGCCGCAGCCGGGGACTGGCCGATTCGGGGAGCTGCTCGTTGACCTGGCGCATGACCTTGATGAGGAAGGGCTCGATGCACGGTGCTCCGACCGAGAACGCGTTGAACACATGGCTGAACTCGGGGCAGTCCGGGTTCCAGTGAACCTTGGCGTCGGAGAAGTCGATGTCGACCTTGCGCAGCTTGAGGTCCATGTCAGCCATGGGCCACCAGCACCCGGCCGATCTCGCTGACGGAGTGCTGCTCGCAGTGCATCACGATGTCGATGACCCGCTCCGCGGTCGCCGCCTCGACCGAGGACCGGACGGTGTTGCGGAAGACGTCGATCCGCTCGTCGACGCTCAGCGGGTTGACGTCCCGGCCCCGGACCTCGAGGCCCTCGACCGTGGTGGAGAACGAGCGACCGTCGGTCAGCTGCACCTCGACGCTCTGGGCGTCGAACCCCCGCACGTTGGGTCGGCTCCCGTCGATCACCAGCTCGACCCGCCGGCGGGCGGCGACGTAGCGGGGGTCGGTGGCGGCCTCGTCGGTGAACGCCGCCACGTAGGGCAGCTCCGGAACGCCCTCGACCAGGATCCCGGCCACGGAGTGGACGATGCTGAACTTGGCCTGCTCGGCCGTCTGCGGCTCGTCGAAGCCGGCCACCCGGGCGGCGAAGGGTGGGACCAGCAGCCGGACGGCGACGATGTCGTCGACGGCGAGGGCGTGCTCCTCGATCAGGCGGATCAGCCCTTCGACCGACTGGTGCGTCGCTCCGCAGGAGCCGTACAGCTTGGGTGCCGAGCCGGGCGCGTCGAGGAAGAACGGTGCGCCGAGGTTCTCGGTGAGGCGCTCCGGGTGGTAACCCCGCCCGCCGGCGGCGAACTGCTCACCCCAGGAGAAGGCACCGTCGAGGTAGTCGGGGCAACCGGTGAAACCCTTGGAGACGAGGCTGGCGGCCCAGACGCCCGTCCTCGCCGGCACGCCCGCCTCGTGGACGTGGGCCATGTAACCGCAACCCCGCAAGCTGCCGCCGCCCAGCGGCAGGGCGACACCGATGGTGTGGCGGAGTTGCGTCGGATCCAGTTGGAGGAGCCGGCCGGCGGTGATACTGGCGCCGGCCGGGCCGACCAGCGAGAAGCCCATGAAGCCCCGGTCGGGAGCGCCGGGGCCGGCGAGCCCGAGGCGGCCCTGCATCTCCACGCCGGCCACGAGCGCCACGAGGTAGTCGGAGCCCGACCGGTCGAGCCACTCCCCCACGGCCAGCCCGGCGGCGATCGGCGGGACGAGGCCGGTGCCGGCCACCGTGCCGTAGGCCTCGAGCTCGTCGGCGTGGGCGGTGGTCCCGTTGGCGTAGGCCGCCTCGGCCACGGTGGTCCGGAAGCCGCCGCCGAGCACCGACGCTTCGGCCTTCGCCTCCATGTCCCGCACGTAGCCCGCCACGAGCCGGCCGACCGGTTGCCGCAGCCCGGCCACCATGTGGCCGATGCACTCCAGCGTGAAGAGCTTGGCCGACGCCAGCACGGCCGAGGGGAGGTCGCCGTACGACAGGCCGGCGACGAAGTCGGTCAGCTGGCCTGTGCGGTCGG
>JAUZEY010000042.1 GCA_030838785.1 Actinomycetota bacterium
ATGGCGAAAGCCGGCATGTCGGGGAGGCCGAGGTCGTCGGCGGTGTACACCGCCACCACGCCCGGCATCTTGGCCGCGGCCTCGGTGTCGACCCCGCCGAGGTGGGCGTGGGCGACGGTCGAGCGGACGAAGACGGCGGTCAGCACCCCGGGCAGCTCGAGGTCGGCGACGTAGCGGGCGTCGCCCGAGAGGATGCGGGGGTCCTCGAGCCGCTTGACCGGGGTTCCGAGGATCGAGGTGCCTGTCACAGGCGGCGAATCTACTCATCAGGGGTACGGTGCATCGCATGCCGAAGTCCGCCGACGCCGGCGCCCGCGACCGGGTCGCCATCTCCAACCGCCGGGCCCGGCACGAGTACTTCATCGTCGACGTCTACGAGTGCGGCCTCGTCCTCGTCGGCTCCGAGGTGAAGTCCATCCGCGACGGCCGGGCCAACCTCTCCGAAGCCTACGCCCGCATCGACAACGGCGAGGTGTGGCTGTACGGCATGCACGTCTCGCCGTACCCCTTCAGCCGCGACAACCCCGACCCCGACCGGAAGCGCAAGCTCCTGCTCAACCGGTCCGAGATCGACCGGATCGTCAGCAAACTGACCGAGGCCGGGCTCACCCTGGTGCCCCTCAAAGTCTATTTCGAGAACGGCAAGGCCAAGATCGAGCTGGCCATCGCCCGGGGCAAGCGCCAGTGGGACAAGCGCCAGGCCATGGCCGAGCGCGACGCCAAGCGGGAGACCGACCGGGCCGTACGGCAACACAATCGCGGCGGAGAGTGAGCCCCGGTATCATGGAGGGCTCAGTAGGCAACATCCCGAGGGGGTGCTTGGTTTCGATTCTGAGGATCAAGACAGGTGAAGCGAGCCGAGGGACCCCGGGGTCCTCGTTAAAAATCCGGGAAAAAAAAGAAACGCCAACGAGC
This sequence comes from Actinomycetota bacterium, assembly GCA_030838785.1. Taxonomy (GTDB): domain Bacteria; phylum Actinomycetota; class Acidimicrobiia; order IMCC26256; family BP-133; genus BP-133. The sequence continues at coordinate 916 of JAUZEY010000042.1, forward strand.
AATACGCTCTCGCTGCCTAGTTTCTAGGACAAACAGCGCGTCCGCTCCGGTCCAGTCGCTCGACCGGTAAACGGGCGTCATCTTGAGCGACTTACCTGAGGGGCCTGCCCGGGTCCCCGATGGGAAACTTACCGGGCTGGGGTGGTCGCCGAGGGCCGGTGATCGGTGACCACCTGAGAATCTCTCGCTGGCTGCGCTCGGAGAAGCCCTGTCAAGAGCTTGGAAGACGCGGGTTCGAGTCCCGCCACCTCCACAAGAGATATGCGAAAGGCCGCCCTCCTCGGGCGGCCTTCGCCCGTGGCTAGCGCGGCTCGTCGAGGATCGACAGCAACTGGCCCGGGGTCGACGGGTTCCCGATCGGGAGGCCGTTGGGCAGCAGCGAGAACGGGAACGGCTTCGTGGTCGTCGTCGTGGGCGCCGGCTTCGGCTTCGCCTTCGTGTTGGGGTTGTCGTTGGGGTCGCCGGGGAACGTGCCGGCCTGGATCTCGTCGGCGTTCTTGAACGTGTCACCGTCGGAGTCGAGGCCCTCGATGGCGGCGAAGTCGTGGTTGGCCTTGCGGAAGTCGGCTCCGTAGGGGTTGAGGTGGTCGGCATCCTGTGCCGTCGTGTGACATGTGCTGCAGGAGTCGAGCTTCGTGCCCTGGGCGCTGTACCGCTTGTTGAACTCGGCCAGGTACTCGGGCTTGCTCAGCGCCGGCGACACGAGCAGGCCGAAGCCGGCCATGCTCATCAGGGCCGAGAGCACCGGGATGACCCCGAGCCGCCGGAAGACGACCTTCCGGGCCGGACCCGGCGATCCTTCGGTCCCAATGTCAGCCATCGTCCCCCCAGTCAGATTCGCGTCATCCAGCATGCCCCATTCCGGGCCCGTCCAAAAGCGCGGGGCGTTTCAGGATCGGCCGGGGCGACGACAAATACAGGGTGCGCACCGCCATTCTCGCTCCGAGCATCAGGGTGGTCCGGGCCGGGGCCCGCCCGCGGACCGAGACGAGTTGGCTCGACTCCCGGCACTGCTTCAGCTACGGGCGCCACTACGAGCCGGACAACACCCACCACGGCCTGCTGGTGGTCTGCAACGACGACCGCGTGCGGGGCGGCACCGGGTTCGGCGAGCACGGCCACGAGGACATGGAGATCGTGACCTGGATGGTGGAGGGCGAGCTCGAGCACCGCGACCGGGCCGGTGCCCACATCCTTCGGCCGGGCATGGTCCGGCGCCTGTCGGGCGGGTGGGGGCTCCGCCACACCGAGATGAACCCCGCCAGCTGGGCCCCGGCCCGCTACATCGAGATGTGGGTTCCCCCCGACACGGCGGGGCTCGAACCGGCCGTCGACGTCGCCGACGTCACAATGGCGCTGGCCGGAGGGGGCCTGGTCCCCGTCGTCTCCGGGGCCGGCCACGCCCGGGGGCCAGGGGGTGTCCCCCTGACACAGGCGGCGGGAGCCGCTACAGAAGGCGCGCGGCCCCTGCGCCAGAGCCAGGCCGTCCTGTGGGCCGGGCGGCTGGCCGCCGGCGAGCAGGTCATCCTGCCCGACGGCCCCCACGTGCACCTGTTCGTGGCCGTCGGTGGCGGCGTCCTCGACACGGGCGGGCTGGCCGGCGCCGGCATCCTGGCCGAGGGCGACTCCGTCCGTCTGGTGGCGGCCGGCCCACCCGTCTTCACCGCCGACGCCGCCACCGGCGCCGAGATCCTCGTCTGGGAAACGGCCTAGCCGGCCAGAGACCCCGTCACAGATACATCAGCGGGTCGACGGGGGCGCCGAACTCCCGCACCTCGAAGTGGAGGTGGGGCCCGGTGGCCATGCCGGTCTGGCCGACGAAGCCCACGACCTGACCGGCGCCGACCTTCTGGCCCACTGTCGCCTCGACCCGGGACTGGTGGGCGTAGAGGGTGGCCAGGCCGTTTCGGTGATCGATGATCACTGCGTTCCCATAGCCGCCCCGGGGGCCGGCCCAGACCACGATGCCCGGCCCGGCGGCCCTGATGGGGTAGCCGGTGCCGACGGCGTAGTCGACCCCGGTGTGCATCCGCACGTCGCCGAGGATCGGGTGCACCCGGATGCCGAAGCCGCTGCTGATGGGCCCGGTCACGGGCGCCTTGAAGGTGCGCTTCTTGCGGGGGGCGAGCTTCTGCCCGGCCTGGACCTGGCGGAGGAACTCACCGACGGCGCCCGACTCGACCTGGAGGGCGTTGAGCTCGGACTGGAAGTCGGCCTTCTTGTCCTGCACCTGCTTGAGCAGGTCCTGCTGGCGGTCCTCCTCGGACTTCGCCGCCGCCCGGTTGGCCACGGCCTCGGCCTTGAGCCCGACCAGCCGGTCCCGCTCGGCGACCTGCTGGTCGCGGCTGACCCGGATCTCCTCCGCCCGGGCGTCGACCTGCTTGTGGAGGTCGTCGGCGTCCTCCTTGAGGGCCACGAAGTGGTCGAGCTCCCGGCGGTCGCTCTTGATCGTGCCCGATACGTAGCGCTGGGCCGAGAACAGGTCCTGGGGCGTGGAGGCGCCCTCCACCAGCGCGACGTAGACGGCCTGCTCCTCGGAGGTGCCGCGCTGGTACATGGCCGCCACCGTCTGGTTCATGTTCTGACGGGCGGCGTCGACCTGGGCCTGGATGGCCCCGAGGCGCTGGAGGGCCACGATCTGGTCCGCCTCGGCCTTCTGGAGGGTGCGCTGGGCGGTGTCGAGGCGGCGCTGGGCGGCGGTGGTCTGCTTCGTGAGGTCGTTCACCGCCTTTTCGAGGTTGTCGAGGCGGCTCTCGATGTCGGCGATCTCGCTCAGGAGATCGGCCTCCTGGGCCGACGCCTCGCCCATCAGGTCCCGCAGCTCGGCGACCCGGGCCTCCCGGGGGGAGAGCGTGGTGGTGGTCGTGGGTGGCTTCTTGCCCGGGTGGACGGCGGCCCAGGCGCCCGGCCCCGTCCCGAGCGACCCGACGAGGACGACGACCACGAGCCCCACACCAGACGCACAACGACGGCGACGCATCCTAGAGATCCTAAGCAACACCAGTAACAGTTACAACGACCCCCACAGGGGCCGGCGTTACTTATGCGTCGAGGAAGCGGCGGAGACCGATGGCGGAGCCCATGGCGCCGACGGTGGCGCCCACGGCGACGATGAGGAGCCCGATGGCGATGGCGTCGCCCCCGGTCACGTAGAAGGCCGAGAACAGGTTCTTCGACCGGTCGACGAGATCGGACAGGATCACCCGCAGCCCGTACACACCGCCGAAGGCCAGACCGGCGCCGATGGCGCCCTGGATGAGGCCCTCGCACATGAACGGCACCCGGATGAACCAGTTCGTCGCCCCCACCAGCTTCATGACCTGGATCTCCCGACGGCGGGCGAAGGTGGCCAGGCGGATGGTGTTGACGATCAGGAACAGTGACGACGCCAGCAGCACCCCGGCGATGGCGAAGAACAGGCCCCGGATCCAGCGGATCCCGGCCAGGAGGCGGCGCACCTGCTCCTTGGCCGTGAGGACGGTGTCGATCCCGTCGTTGAACCGGTTGTTGAAGTGGGCCGCCACCTTCTCGGTCAACTCGGCCTGCTTGGGCGCGACCCTGAACGAGACGGGCAGGCCCTCGGGATCGATGTTCGACAGCAGCTCGGGGTCTCCGGCGAAAATGCGCTTCGCCTCGTTGAAGGCGTCCTCCTTGGAGAAGAACCGGAACCGGCGCACGTCGGGCGACTGCTCCAGCTCCGTCCGCACGGCGGCGATCTGGCCCTCGCTGGCCTCGGACCGGCAGGCGGGCTTGGCCGAGTCGGGCTCGGCCGTCGACTTGGAGCAGAGGAAGATCTCGAGCTCGACGCCGTTCTTCCACCGGGCGGTGCCGTGGTCGACCATCCGGGACAGCAGGAGCACGCCGCCGAAGAGGAACAGCGACACGGCCACGGTGAGGATGCCGGCCAGGGTCATGAGGAGGTTGCGCCGCAGCGAGACCGCGGTCTCCCGGGTGACGTAGCCGAGGTGCAGCGCCATCAGGCCTGGCCGCCCTCGGCCTGGACGACCGGGACCGGGCCGGTGGCGTAGGCCCCCTGGGCCTCGTCGCGGACGAGGACGCCACGGTTGAGCTCGACGACCCGGCGCCGCATGAGGTCGACGATGCCGTAGTCGTGGGTGCACATGACCACGGTGGTGCCGGTCCGGTTGATGCGGTCGAGGAGGCGCATGATCCCGGCCGAGTTGGCCGGGTCGAGGTTGCCGGTGGGCTCGTCGGCCAGGAGGATGAGTGGCCGGTTGGCGAACGCCCGGGCGATCGAGACGCGCTGCTGCTCTCCGCCCGAGAGCTCGTTGGGGAGGTTGGCGGCCTTCTTCGACAGCCCGACGAGGTCCAGGATCTGCGGCACCTGCTGCTTGACGACCGAGCGGGGCTTGCCGATCACCTCGAGGGCGAAGGCGACGTTCTCGTAGACCGTCTTGTAGGGCAGGAGCTTGAAGTCCTGGAAGACGCAGCCCATGTTGCGCCGGAGGTACGGGACCTTCCACGACGACAGCGACGACAGCTCCCGGTCGCCGACCCAGATCCTGCCGGTGTCGGCCACCTCCTCCTTCATGAGGAGCCGGAAGCAGGTCGACTTGCCCGATCCGGACGGGCCGACGAGGAAGACGAACTCGCCCTTCCCGATCTCGAGGGTCAGATCCTTCACGGCGGTGACGCCGCCCTTGTAGCTCTTCGTGACCGATTCGAACCGGATCATGACTCGGGGGAGGGTACCAAGCACCGGCGGCCGTACCGGGTCATCTGCGCTGCGAAGACCCCAATCTCACTTCCCGAAGGGATCGATCGTGTTACGGGCCACTCAATGTGGCAGGACCAGGCGCCCGATAGCCCGAATGAGCTAGATCACAACGGGTCCCGGGGAGTTTCGCTTGCTCAGACGTGTCGCCGTGGTCGTGGTTGCCCTCCTTGCGTTCGTGGGCGGCCCTATGGGGCTCCTCCGCGCCCTGGCCGGGCAGGACCTCACCGCGATGACCAACGCCGACCGGGTGTCCCGGGGCCTGCGGGCGCTGTCGACCGCCGGCGATCTCCAGTCACTGGCCCAGCAGCGGGCCGACGAGATGGCCCGCAGCGGCCGCCTCGCCCACACGACGAACCTCGGCTCCAAGGTGTCCGGCTGGCAACGGCTGGGAGAGAACGTCGGCCGGGGCCCGAAGCTGCCCGACATCGAGACGGCGTTCATGAACTCGCCGAGCCACCGGGAGAACATCCTCGACCCCGCCTTCACCCAGGTCGGCGTCGGGATGACCTTCGACGGCAAGGACTACCTCTACGTGGCCGTGATCTTCCGCCAGCCGGGCGGCGCAGTCTCCGCTGCCCCTCCGGCACCCTCGCCGCCGACGACCCGGGCAGCGGCCGCGCCGAAGCCGAAGCCGCCGACGCCCGCCGCCGCGCTGCCGCCGCCGACCACCACCACGACGCACCCACCGACGACGACGACCACGACCACGGCTCCCCCGCCGCCGCCCCCGCCGGTCGAGGAGGTCGCCGCCGCGCCGGTCGAAGCCCCGCCGCCGGTCGAGACGACGACCACCACCGCGCCCCGGCCGGTCTTCGCCAACCCCGACTTCCTGGCCGCCAACTTCTCCGACCGCCTCGTGCCTGCCGCGGCCAGGGCGCCGATACCGGTCCACGCGCCGGTCCCGCTGGTCGTGACCGCCGTTCTCGGTGTGGTGATGGGCGCCGCCGGCACGGCCACGGCCTACCGCCGCCTGCCCCGGCGCCCGAAGGCCTAGTCCTCGACGTTCTCCCGGCGGCGCCACTGGAGGTAGGACTCCATGAAACCGTCGATCTCGCCGTCGAGCACGGCGGTGACGTTGCCGGTCTCGTGGTCGGTGCGGAGGTCCTTCACCAGCTGGTAGGGGGCCAGGACGTAGGAGCGGATCTGGCTCCCCCAGGCGACATCGCGCTTCTCGCCCGAGAAAGCCTCCATCTCCTTGCGCCGGTCCTCCCGCGCCACTTCGGCGAGGCGGGCGGCCAGGATCTGCATCGCCTTGGCCCGGTTCTGGTGCTGGGACCGCTCGTTCTGGCACGAGACGACGATCCCGCTCGGCAGGTGGGTGATCCGCACCGCCGAGTCGGTCACGTTGACGTGCTGGCCGCCGGCTCCCTGGGACCGGTAGGTGTCGATACGAAGGTCCTCCGGGTTGATCTCGGGCTCCTCGGCCTCGTCGAGGGCGGGGACGGCGTCGAAAGAGGCGAACGACGTCTGGCGGCGGGCCTGGGAGTCGAAGGGCGAGATGCGCACGAGGCGGTGGACGCCCTTCTCGGCCGACAGCAGGCCGTAGGCGTGGCGGCCCTTCACGATGAAGGTGGCGGAGCTGATGCCGGCCTCCTCGGCCGGGGAGACCTCGTCGATCTCGATGCCGAAGCCCCGGCGCTCGGCCCACCGGCGGTACATCCGCAGCATCATCTCGGCCCAGTCGGCGGCGTCGGTGCCGCCGGCGCCGGAGTGGATCTCGCAGATGGCGTCCCGCTCGTCGTGGTCACCGGTGAAGAGAGCCTGGAGGTCGAGGGCGGCCAGCTCCCCGTCGAGGTCGACGACGCCGGCCTCGATCTCCCCCGCCAGTGACTCGTCCCCCTCCTCCCGGGCGAGCTCGTCGAGGGTCTGGAGGTCGGACAGGCGGCCCTCCAGCCGGTCCACCCGGTCCACGTCGTCCTTGACCCGGGACAGCTCGGTGGTCACCTTGCGGGCCGCCTCCGGGTCGTCCCACAGGGAGGGGTCGCTGGCCTCCGTCTCGAGCTCGCCCAGCCGGACCCGGGCGGCGTCGATCCGCAGGTAGCCGCGGGCGTCGTCGAGCCGGCGGCGGAGGTCGGAAAGGTCGTCGGAGAAGTCGCGCACTGGACCGTCGAGGGTACACGGACCCCGTTGCCGAGCGGCTGCGCTCAGCCCGCTTCGGTGCTGAAGACGTTGGTCGGATCGTCGCTCGTGCCGGGGTCGGCTTCGACGAAGAAGGCATGGAAGAGGCCGGGCCCGACGCCGGCCAGGCCCTGGTAGTCGCCGAGGAACGCCCCGCCCGAGTCGGGCGCCTTGGCGGCGTCGAACGGGCCGCCGAGGTGGGACTCGCGCCACGCGCTGCCCGCGGCGCAGCCGGGCGGGCAGGTGGCCAGCCAGGCGTCGGTCGTCAGCGCCGCGGAGCCCACCGGCCGGTTCCGCATGTCGTAGTAGCCGACGCCCAGGGTCCCGTCGGGGGCGAAAGCGACCGACGGCAGCACGGCGGCGGCGCCGCCCGGCGTCTGGTTCACCCGCCTCGGGTCCGTCCACGTCCGGCCGCCGTCGGTCGACGTCGACAGCACGACGGCCGCTCGCCGGGACGGGTCGAACCGCCCGTCGAGCCACACGGCGGCCAGGGTGCCCGACATCGGATCCACGGCGAAGGTGGGGAGGATCTGGCCCGCCCGGAGGCGGGACGAGTTCTCGGCCGGCCGCATGTCGCCGATGGTCGTCGGCGTCGACCAGGTGGCCCCGTGGTCGGTGGAGCGGATCACCGCCACCGAGAAGCCCGTGGGCGCTTGCGACTGGGGATCGAGGGGCAGGTCGCCGGGACCGTCGGCGCCGTCGGGCCGCACACGGTCACCGCCGACCTCAGGGGGGCCGCCACCTCCGTCGGCGTCGCGCTCCAGCGTTCCACTGCCGACGGCGAAGCCGTCGATCAGCGTGCCGTCGGGCAGCACGACGACCTGGTTGCCGATCGTCTGACTCCCGGGCCCCGGGTCGTAGATGGGCCTGCTCGGCTCCCAGGAGGCGCCGCCGTCGAGCGTCCGGGCCAACCAGGACGGCCCGGTGGCCGGCACCAGGGGCAGCGGGCTGGCGGCCATGCCCGGCGGGCTCACACCATTCAGCCGATCCCACACCACGAAGACCCGCCGGCCCGTCGGATCCGTCGGGTCGGCCGTCACCGATTCCTTGTCGTTGAAGGCGTTTCCGGTGTCGCGGCGCAGGGTGACCGGCCGCTCCCACGTGGCGCCGCCGTCGACCGAGCGGCTGACCAGCACCGCGGTGGTGACGTCGGTCAGGTTCACCGACAGGCTCGTCTGGTAGACGTCACCGTTGGGGGCGAAGTCGACCCAGGGGTCGGAGGCCCGGGGGTAGTCGCCACCGTTGGCGGCGGTGCCGCCGGAGCACCGGCTGAACGGAGCGAAGTTGCGCGTCCAGTGGACGCCGTCGACCGTGGTGGCCGCCACCAGGCCGTGGGCACCGCCGGTCGACCAGCGGTCCTGCTGCCACACCCCGATGGCGTGGGCCGGGTTCCGGGGGTCCACCGCCACCCGGACCTCGACCTCGGAGTTGCCGTAGTTGGTCCCGTCGGCGGTCACGCCGTCGCACCCGGGAGCGAAGGGCGACGGCCCGTCGCTGACCTTCACCAGTGGGGTGGCCGCCCCTGCCCCGCCGGCCAGCAGAGCCAGCAGCCCGACGCCGACTGCCACCGCCCCCAGGCCCTTCCGCCGCACCATGGCCCCTCCTCGTTCGGTTGCGACGATAGGCGGTCGGCCGCCGCCCCCGGGTTCGCGTCGCTCCCGGCGGTATGCTCCGGGACAGGGGCCGCGTGGTGGAGGTCGGGTTTGCGGGGCATCGTGTTCAGGCTCCTGGAGCAGGCGGTCGTCGACGAGCACGGCGAAGAGATGTGGGACACGCTGCTTGATGTCGCGCAGGTTTCGGGCGCCTATACGTCTCTTGGCGTCTACGACGACAGCGAACTCATGGCGCTCGTGGGCGCGGCGTCGTCGGCCTTCGGGCTGGATGACCCCGGGGTGCTGCGCTGGTTGGGCCGGGCGGCCCTCCCCATGCTGGCCCGGTCGTACCCCGACTTCTTCACGCCCCACACGTCGGCCAAGGCGTTCGTGGCCAGTCTCAACGACATCATCCACCCGGAGGTGCGGAAACTGCACCCGGGGGCCGACGTCCCCGACTTCGAGATGGAGGACCGCGGCGCCGAAGGCCTCGTGCTCGGCTATGCCTCACCGCGTCGGTTGTGCGCCTTTGCCGAAGGTCTCGTCGAGGGCGCAGCCGCCTTCTACGGCGAGGTGGTCACCATCACCCAGACGGCGTGCATGCACCGCGGCGACAGCCGCTGCCTCCTGCGCGTGGTCTTCATCCCCGACCGCCCATGACCGGGCCGACGCCAGCCGAGCAGGCCGGTGAGATCGCCCGGCTACGCCGCCGCCTCGACCGGGAGCGGGCCGCCCGCTCCGCCGCCGAGCAGCTGGCGGAGGACGCCACCCGGCGGTTGTACCTGGGTCTGGAGGAGCAGCGCCGCACCGCCGCGCTGCTGCGGGCCGTCGTGGACGCCAGCCGTGACGCCATCTCGGCCAAGGACTGCGACGGCCGCTTCACGATGGTGAACGCCGCTCTCGCCTCGATCTGGGACTGCCCACCCGAAGAACTTCTCGGGCAGTCGGTCGCGCTGCCGGGAGTCAACGAGGGCTGGGAGGCCCGTATCGCGGCCATGGACCAGCGGGTGATCGAGAACAAGGCCGGAGAACAGGCAGAGGAGACCATCGACGGCCCCGACGGCCGACGCCATGTCCTCTCGGTCACCAAAGAGCCGCTGCTCGATGAAGAAGGGGCCGTGGTCGGGGTCTGCACGGTGTCGCGCGATCTGACCGGCGAGCGACAGGCGGAAACCCGTCTGCGGGAAGCGGAGCAGGTCGAGGCCATGGCCCAAGCGCGGTCCGAATTCCTGACCACCATCAGCCACGAGATCCGCACCCCCATGAACGGTGTCATCGGGATGACCACCCTGCTCGGCCAGACGAGCCTCACGGCCCAACAGGACGAGTACGTCGAGGTGATCCGGTCCTGTGGTGAGCTTCTGCTCGGCATCGTGAACGACGTCCTCGACCTCTCCAAGCTCGAGGCCGGCCGCCTCGAACTGGAGAACGTGTCGTTCAGCCTGCGCCGCTGCATCGCCGGCGCGGTCGACCTGATGGCTCCCGCCGCGGCGGCCAAGGGCCTCTCGCTGGTCTCCCAGCCGGTCACGGTCGAACCTGACGGCCTGCTCGGCGACCCGACACGGCTCCGGCAGTTGCTCGTCAACCTGCTGGCCAACGCCGTGAACTTCACCAGCGCCGGCGAGGTCACCGTGTCGCTGAGCAGTAGGCCGGCCGGCGAGGGACGGCTCCAGGTGTTCCTGTCGGTGAGCGACACGGGGCCGGGCATCCCCCGCGAACAGCAGGCGCGCCTGTTCGAGCCGTTCTCGCAGCCGGACAGCTCTGCCGGCCGGGCCTACGGCGGCACCGGCCTCGGCCTCACCCTCTGCTCGCGCCTCTGCCAGCTGATGGGTGGGACGATCTCTGTTGTCTCCCAGCCGGGACGGGGCTCCGTCTTCACCGCCTCGATCGAGCTCGGCCTGCCCGTCCGCCGGGGGCAGGGCCCGGCCGAAGGAGGGCCGGGGGAGCGCCGCCCCTTCCCGACCGGGGAAGCGATCGGGCTGCTGCCGCTGCCGGAGGTGCCGATGGCCCAGCGGGCCCCGCTGCGGATCCTGCTCGCCGAGGGCAAAGGCACGAGCCGGAAGGTGGCGCTGGGACTGCTGGCCCGGCTCGGCTACGGCGCCGATACGGCCGAGAACGGCCAGGCTGCGCTCGAAGCGGTGGCGCGCACCGCGTACGACGTCGTCCTCATGGACGTCCAGATGCCCGGCATGGACGGCCTCACCGCCACCCGCCACCTGCGCCGGCGCTTCGGCGCCCAACCCCGGATCATCGCCGTGGCCAAGGGCGCGCTGGCGGCCGACGTCACCCTGTGCCTCGAGGCAGGGATGGACGACTACCTGGCCAAACCGATCGACGCCATCGAGCTCGCCGCCGCCCTCGAGCGAGCCTTCGCCCACCTGCCGCCGAACTAGCCGGCTCCGTGGAGCACGAGGCAGGTGATGATCAGGGGTGCCCCGTTCGGGTGCACCGCCAGACGGTGAGCCGCCACATCAGTCGGGTCCCTCGCGGCCGCATGTCGAGGGTGCCTTCGTCGACGAGGCGTTGCACGGCCGGGGAACGGGCCACCGTTGTCGGGAGTGGGAACTCCCGCACGGCGAGCGGGTGGAGGTTGGCGTCTCCGAAGATGCCTCGCGCCGCCTCGAGAAGCCGCTCTTCGGCCTGCATCGTTCCGGTGGGGAGGTAGAGCCGACCGCCGATCTTGAGCCGCTCGCCGAGGGTCTCGAGCATCTCGATCGGCAGTTCCGCTCCGGTAGGTCCTCCCGAAGTCCACGGCGTGACTTCCGCTATCGCGTCCGGAATCCCGGACACGTCGCCGATCACCACGTCAGCCTCCACGTCGGCAACCGGGCCGAAGAGATGGCCCTGGTGGTACTCGCTGCAGTCGCCCAACCCCAGCCGGCGGGCGTTCTCGCCGGCGAGGTCGACGGCCTCGTTCGACAGGTCGCATCCGATGATCCTGGCCGCGCCGAGGCGGGCGGCCACGATGCCGAGCACGCCGCTTCCGCAGCCGACGTCGATGACGACGTCTTCGGGGTTGATCTCGAGTGCGTCGGCCATCACCAGGGTGGTATGGGTCGGGGTGAACACGTCGGGCCGCAGCACCAGCGTCAAGGGGCCGGTCCGGCCGCGCCACTCATAGGACGACACCACCTCTGAGGACACGACCATCACCTCCCCTCTCAAGGGCACGGAGCGGCTGGGGCCGGACGCCGTGGCGGAGGGCGGCCCGCTCCAGGCGCCGGGCCAGTTCGGGTGTGGGTCGGCCGACCGAGTGGGCCCGGATGCCCTCCCGGGCGAACAGGTACGCCTCGGCGACGCAGGCGGTGGTGTCGGCCGGGTCGGCCAGACCGAGGTCGACGCTGCACCAGTAGTCGGGGACACGGACGATCCCGCCCTCGACCACGGTCGCCCCCCGCCGCTCGAACGCTGCCATGGCGGCCGGGACCACGTTGGCGGGCTGGGCGAAGTCGATGACGACGGTGCCGGGACTGACGTGCTCCGGGGTCAGACGGGCCGACAGGTCGCTGGTCAGCAGCACCACCACATCGCTGCCCAGGGCGCTCTCGAGCCCGGCGGCCACCCGGGCCCCGCCCTCCAGGTCGCCGAGGTGGCGACGGACGCGCTCCGCCGTCCGGCCCACGAGCACGAGCGGGAACCCGTCCGCAGCCAGCAGCCGGCTGGCCGGCACACCCACCGAACCGGTGCAGCCGATCACCGCCACCTGCGCCCGGGGACCCAATCCCAGGGTGGCGGCCGCCTCGTGGACGTTGGCCCGCACCACGACCGCCGTGTAGGCGTTGGTGTTGGTCAGGGTCACACCGTCGGGCAGATGGCGGAGGAGCCTGGCCCCTCCGGCCGTCGCCGGGGCGATGAGCGCCCCCAGACCGATCACCGGTGCCCTTCGCGCCAGGGCGACCTCCAGACCCTCGATGACCGAGCGGCCTCCGCTTCCGGCGAGGAGCTCGTCCGGCATCCGCATGACGACGACGACCTCACCCCGGACGGGCCCGAAGCCGAAGGAAATCTCGCCTGCCACCAGAGGGGGCAGTGAGCACATCTTGCGGCGGAAGTCGTCCTCACCGTCGCTGTAGCGGCGCAAGAAGGACGAGGCTCCGATCCGGTGGAGGTCGTCGTCGTCCCGCAGGTGGGTGAGGAACACGAACGCCGGCGGCTGGGCGCTCAGATAGGGCAGCACTGAAACCGGAGCCGGTAGGTGCCGTGGTCAGGGGGTTGGCTCCGACGGCCCGTCGCCGCCGTGGGCGAAGAAGGGGACAAGCAACATCGTCCCCCGCAAGCGCTGCTCGACCGACCCTCCGCCCAGGTGCTCGGGCCAGGAGATGAAGAACGCCGTATCGTAGGCCACGTGGGCGGGCCGGCCGTGGCGGAGCACG
>JAUZEY010000086.1 GCA_030838785.1 Actinomycetota bacterium
GTGATGCCCTGCAGTGCGAAGCTCCGGTCGAACGTCCATTTCACGTCCGCGGCGGTGAACTCGTTGCCGGCGTGGCTCGGCCAGCCCTTACGGAGCGAGAACGTGTAGGTCCTCCCGGCGTTGGTGACCTCCCAGCTCTCGGCCATACGGGGCTCGGTGATGTCCTCGAAGTTCCCGGCCTGCCAGGCGAGGTCGAAGCCGCCCTCCACGTCGGGCGCCGGGATCTGCTTCCAGCGGGTCAGACGGTCGTTCAGGTTGAAGATGTGGTCGTACACCTCCTTGCCGAAGACGAGCTCCCAGTCGAGACTGGGAGGGGTCGTCGGTGCCGCCACGAACAACTGTTTGGAGGGCGAGGCGGCGCCGCAGGCCGCGATCAACGATGCCGCCAACGGCACCCCCAGTCCCAAGGCTGCCGCCGACCGCAGGAACGACCTCCGGTTCATCCGAGGACCGAAGGCATCCCGATCGGGAACCGCGGAGACGTCCGCAGGCGGCCCGATGTTCACTCTGCGCCCCTCTCGCCCGACTCACAGTCACCGTAGCTCAGGCCATGGCGGCGGTTAAAGGGCGCCCTGGCCTGGCGACTGGGACGGTGACGGGGGAGAATCGTCTCGTTCCTGACGGGGTGGAGCGTGCGGGCTCGGCAGATCGCAACAGTAGCGTTGGTCCTCGGGTTGACCGTTGCGGGTTTCTTCGGAGCCCGCCTCCTTGGCGAGCGAGAGGCGCGACGCGACTCGGAGCACCGCGCCGCAGTGGCGGCGGCGCAGATCCGCGGGCGCATCCAGCAGGGATCCTCCCTGACCGAGAGCCTCCGCCGGTCGATGGTCGCCCTGGCCGGCCCCGAGGCCGGCAGCGAGGAGTTCGAAAGCAGAGCATCGAGATGGCTCAGCCCGGCCGGCTTCCCCGCCGCGGCGTGGGTGGAGGAGGTCCCCGCTTCGGAGCGTGCCGCCTATGAGCAGCGAGTCGGCCACCCGATCGTCCGACGCGACGAGCGCCTGCGGATCGTGCCCGTCGGATCGAAGTCCTCGTATCTCCCGGCGACGCTCGTCTCCGGCATCCCGCCGATGGCGGTGCCCGGGATCGATCTCGGCGACGAATCGGGCCTGGCGGGGGCGATCGGCCTCGGCCCGGCGGGTGCGCTTCCCGAGGCACGGGCAACGCCCCTGGCCACCCTGCGAGACGGCACGAGCGGGCTCCTTCTGGTCACGTCAGCGCCGCGCCTCACCGGGGATCACACCACGCCGGGGTTCGCGGTTCTGTTCGTGTCGGAGCAATCCTTGCGGGCCGCGGCGTCGGACACGGCGCCGCTGCAGCTCACCGTGGGCGGGACCTCCACCGGGCACCTGGCCGGTGGGGCCGCGGGGCGCAGCACGTTCACGGAGGCGGGGCAGCGGTTCGACGTCGCCGTGCCGCAGGACCCGGTCCAGGGCGCGGCGGCGGTCCTGCCCTGGATCATCCTCGCCGCCGGCCTCGTCCTCGCCGTCCTCGCCGTCACGCTCGGAGTCAACGCGGCGCGGCGAGCCCGGGCCCAGGCCGAGCTCGACCGCCTGTTCAACCTGTCATCGGACCTCATCGCGGTGGCCGACTTCGGTGGACGCTTCCTGCGCGTCAACCCGGCCGTCAAGCAGATCCTCGACTACACGGCGGAGGAGATCCAGGCGCGGCCGTACCTCGAGTTCGTCCACCCGGACGACCGCGAGAAGACCGTGGCGCAGGCGGCCCGGCTCCGCCGGGGGGAGCAGGTCATGTCGTTCGAGAACCGCTGCGTTCGCCGGGACGGCTCGTACCGGCAGCTCGAATGGACGTTGACCCCGGTCCTCGACGAGCGGTTCGTGTACGGGGTCGCCCGGGACGTGACGGACCGCCGGCAGGCCGAAGGCGAGCTGAGACGGCTGGCAGGGGAGCAGGCGGCGCTGCGGCGTGTGGCCACCCTGGTGGCGAGGGGCGTGTCGCCGGCCGAGGTCTTCCTGGCTGTCGCCAAGGAGGTGGAGGGGCTTCTCGACGCCCAGGCGACGACGATCGGGCGGCTCGAGCCGGACGGGACGATGGCCATCGTGGCCAGCAGCGGGACCGCCCGCGACGAATTGCCGGTGGGTGCCCGGGTGAGGCCCGAGTCGGGGTTGGCAATTACCGAGGTCATGCGAACCGGCCGGTCAGCCCGCGCCACCGACTCCGATTTCGTCAACCGGCTGGGGATCCGTTGCCGCGTCGCGGTCCCCATCATCGTCGAGGGGTCTCTCTGGGGGTCGATCGCCGCCGGGACGGATCGCGAGCAGTTCCCGGATGACGCCGAGCTGCGGATGGCCGCCTTCACGGAGCTCGCCGGGACCGCCATCGCCAATGCGGCCAGCCGCTCCGAGCTCGCCGCCTCGCGCCGGCGGATCGTCGCGGCGTCGGACGAGACTCGCCGCCGGATCGAGCGCGACCTCCACGACGGCACGCAGCAGCGCCTGGTCTCCCTCGCCCTGGCGGTACGCGTGGCCGAGGCGGATGTTCCTGCCGACCAGGGCGATCTTCGAGCGGAGCTGTCCCAGATCGCGACGAGCCTGGCCGGCGCGATCGCCGACCTGCAGGACCTCGCCCGGGGCATCCACCCCGCCATCCTCTCGCAAGGCGGTCTCGGCCCCGCCCTGCGAACGCTCGCCCGCCGTTCGGCGATACCGGTTCAGCTCGACCTCACGTCCAACGAGCGGCTCCCCGACCCGATCGAGGCCGCGGCGTACTTCGTCGCGTCGGAGGCCCTGGCCAACGCCACGAAGCATGCGCAGGCATCGGCCATCGACGTCTCGCTCGCCCAGCGCAACGGCAGCCTGCTGCTGTCGGTCCGCGACGACGGCGTCGGCGGAGCGGATCTCCGCCAGGGCTCGGGACTCGTCGGCTTGCACGATCGCGTCGAAGCGCTCGGCGGGACGATCAGGATCGACAGCCCGCCCGGCTGCGGAACGTCGCTCGTCGTCAACCTCCCCCTCGACGTCGAGGCCGCGGGGAGCGAGTGATGCACGACCGATTCACGTTGACGCCGGCCGCCTACCGCCGGGTGACGTCCCTGGCCCTCGTCGCGCTGGCGTTCATCGTGGTGACGGGCGGGGCGGTGCGGGTGACCGGGTCAGGCCTCGGCTGCCCGGACTGGCCGACGTGCGCCAAGGGTCGGATCGTGGCGCCGCTCGAGACCCACGCCCTCATCGAGTTCGTCAACCGCACGGTCACCGGGGCGGTGTCGGTGATGGTCATCGTGGCCGTGCTGGCCGCCCTGCGGCGGCGCCCGTTCCGCCGGGACCTCGTGTGGCTGGCCGTCGGTCTCGTCTTCGGGGTGATCGGCCAGATCGTGCTCGGTGGCCTCGTGGTGCTGTTCGACCTGTACCCGCCGCTGGTGATGGGCCACTTCGTCGTCTCCATGATCCTTGTCGCCGACGCCGTCGTGCTCCAGCACCGGGCGGGATGGGCGGACGGGTCACCGGCCGCGCCGGCCGTCGACGCCGAGATGCGCCGGCTCGGTTCGTGGCTGGTCGTCTGGGCCGCGGTCGTTCTGACGCTCGGAACCGTCGTCACCGGGTCGGGCCCGCACGCCGGGAGCAACGAGGGCCAGTTCGTCGAACGCCTCCCGTTCGCCCTGCGGGACGCGGCCCGGCTCCACGCCCTGGCGGTGTGGGTCCTGGTGGCTCTGACCGTGCTCACCGTCTGGCGGGCCCGCCGGGACCGGGCCCCGGCCGAGGTCCTCCGGCGCGGGAACGTGCTGCTGGCCGTGATGTTCGCCCAGGGTGCCGTGGGCTACGTGCAGTACTTCACGAAGCTGCCGGCCATGCTCGTCGCCGTCCACATCGCCGGTGCGACGGCCCTGTGGATCGCCGTGCTCCGATTCCGGCTCGGCTTCGCCACGAGACTCGTCCCGGGCGAAGAAGATCCTGATCGAGGGACCTATGAGCCCGATCGGCCCGTAACCGCACCGGGTGTAGGATCGAGTAGCCCCGGGCGTCTGCCCCTGGGATGACAGCGCCGCTCGAGACCCCGGTCGCGCATCCATCGAAGTGGATGCCCGGGAGGTCCGAGTGCGAGGCGATCACGGCGAGTCGGGCCGGTTGTCCGGCCACCTGCATCTGTCCGGTTCGGCCCGGGCGGGACCGCCGCGGGATCGCCCCGTCGCCCCCGCTGACCCCCCGCCTCCGAAGTGGCGGGCCCTGGTGCTGGTGGTCGGGTTGCTCATCTCGTTCTCGCTGCTGGCCCGGCCGACGGCGTCGAAGCCCCACGGCTTCACCTACTCCGCCTTCCGTGAGGCGGTGCAGGCCGACAAGGTGGCCACCGCCGCCATCGACGTGAACGGTCACGTGAGCGGGACCTTGAAGACGGGCGCCCGCTACACCTCCCAGATCCCGGTCGCCGTCCGTGACGACCAGCTGGCGCCGTCGCTCGAGCAGCATGGTGTGCAGATCAGTGGCCGTGGCCCGCAGACGTCCATCGTCTCGGTGATTCTCGGCCTCCTGCCGTTCGTCCTGTTCTTCGGTGTCTTTCTCTGGTTGGGTCGGCGTACCGGCCGCCAGCTCGCCGCCGGCATCGGTGGGATCGGAAAGGCCCGGGCCAAGGTCTACGCCGCCGACAAGCCGTCGACGCGCTTCAGCGACATCGCCGGCTACGAGGGGGCCAAGCTCGAGGTGAGCGAAGTGGTCGACTTCCTCAAGTACCCCGACCGCTACGCCGCGGCGGGCGCCGTCGGCCCTCGGGGCGTGCTCATGGTCGGCCCGCCGGGAACGGGCAAGACGCTGATGGCCCGGGCCGTGGCGGGGGAGGCCGGCGTGGATTTCCTCTCCGTCACCGGTTCCGGCTTCGTGGAGATGTTCGTCGGTGTCGGCGCCGCCCGCGTGCGGGATCTCTTCGCCGACGCCCGCAAGCGGTCGCCGTCGATCGTCTTCATCGACGAGATCGACGCCATCGGTCAACGCCGGGGGGCCATGTTCTCCAACGACGAGCGGGAGCAGACCCTCAACCAGTTGCTGGCCGAGCTCGACGGGTTCGACCCCACCACCGGCGTGGTGGTGATGGCCGCCACGAACCGGCCCGAGACGCTCGACGCCGCCCTGCTGCGCCCCGGGCGGTTCGACCGCGAGGTCGAGATCCCGCTCCCCAAGCAGGCCGAGCGAGCGGCGATCCTCGCCGTCCACGCCCGGGACAAGCAGCTCGGCCCCGACGTGGACCTCGTCGTCGTGTCCCGGGCCACACCAGGATTTTCGGGTGCCGACCTGGCCAACCTGGTCAACGAGGCGGCCATCGTGGCCGTCCGGGCCACCCGCGACGTGATCAGTGCCGACGACTTCTCGGAGGCACGGGACCGGATCCTCCTCGGACGGAGGGACGCGGTGAACGCATTGCTGCCGGCTGAAAAACACGCCGTGGCCGTCCACGAGGCCGGCCATGCCCTCGTCGCCGCCCTGTCCGAGCACGCCGACCCGGTGGCCAAGGTCACGATCCTGCCGGCCGGGAGGGCGCTCGGCGTGACCGAGCAGCTCCCGGTCGACGAGCGCCACCTCTACGGCGAGAGCTACCTGGTCGACTCGCTGGCCGTGCGCATGGGGGGCCGGGCGGCGGAGTTGATCGTCCTCGGCGAGGCCTCGACCGGCGCCGCCAACGACCTGGCCGGCGCCACCGAGCTCGGCACCCGCATGGTGCGGGACTTCGGCATGAGCCGGGCGCTCGGCCCGGTGGGGTTCTCGGCCGGATCGCCGCTGTACCTCGGGACCGAGGAGATCCGCAGCCGGCCCTATGCCGAGGCGACCCAACGGGTCATCGACGAGGAGGTGGGTCGCCTGCTGCGGGAGGCCGAGCAGCGCGCCCTCGCCCTCCTCACCGAGCGCCGGGACGCACTCGACCGGCTCATCGAGGTCCTTCTCGAGCGCGAGACGATTGACGGCGCAGACGTCGACGCCGCGCTCCGGGCAGAGAGTCCCACGCCCGGCCGTTCCCGGAACGGGGGGCCGGTGTTGACGCTCGCCCCCGGGAAGGGCGAGCCCGGCGACGCCGAATAGGCCGTCAACCGCTCAGCTGACGGCTGCGCTGGTGCTCACCCGGTCGCGGCCTTCGGCCTTGGCCCGGTAGAGCGCGGCGTCGGCTTCGTGGAGGAGGGTTGCCGAATCGACGCCGTTCTCGGGGTAGACCGCCACCCCGATCGAGATCGTGATCCCGCCGTAGCTGCGGCCCCTCACGCCGACCTCCAGGCCCTTCATGGCGGCCCGGAGCTCTTCGGCCCGCCGGCGAGCGTCGTCGAGCTGGCAATCGGGGAGGATCACGTTGAATTCTTCGCCGCCGGAGCGGCAGGCGATGTCCTCGGACCGGATGCGGTTCTGGAGCAACGCTCCCAGGCTGGTGAGCAGGGCGTCGCCGACGGGATGCCCGTAGGCGTCGTTGAACGCCTTGAAGTTGTCGACGTCGATGGCGAGGACGGCCACCGAACTGTGGTAGCGGGCCGCCCGGGCGAGTTCGCGCTGGAGCGGCTCGTCCATGTAGCGGCGGTTGAAGAGCTCGGTGAGGGGATCCCGGATCGACTGGTTGCGCAACGACTCCCGGAGGCTGAAGTTGGCCAGGGCCAGCGAGAGGTGCTCGGCCACGGGGACGGCCAGGCGTTGCCGGGAGTCTCCCGCGGTGCCGTCCCCCCACCGTTCGGCGCCGCCGGCCCGGAGATGGAGGAGCCCGAGGGCCTCGCCCTGCGCCATCATCGGAACGCAGATGTACCCCCCGGGCGGCGCCGTTCCGACGTGCGGGCAGATCAGCTCCTCCTCCTCGTCGTCGACCCGATGGACCCGGCCGCGCCGGAGCGCCCAGCAGTCCTGCGGGCCGAACGGGCCATCCCCGGGGATCTCGCCCCAGGCGGCGACCATCTCCAGGAGGTTGCGGGACGGTGCGATGACCGAGACCGCGCCCGACTGGCCGGGAAAGAGCCGGCGGGTGTACTTGCGGATCACCTTGCTCACCTCGTCGAGGTTCGAGCAGCTCTGGAGGAGATCGCCCATCTCGTTCAGCAGGGTCACCTCGATGTTGCGGCGTTCCAACTCCGCCACGCTGCGGGCGAGCTCGTCGTGCGCGGCGCGGAGGGCGTCCTGCCCGCGCCGTACCTCGGTCACGTCGTAGGCGATCGACGAGATGCCGACGATGGTTCCCTGCTCGTTGCGGATCGGTGAGGCGTTGAGGGAGATGGAAAGCGGGTTGCCGTCCTTCCGGATGACCTCCGTCTGGTGTTGCTCGATGCGGTCGCCCCGGGCCACCCGTTCGAGCACCGACGACCCGCGGCGGGCCGGCGGGTTGAGGAGGATGTCGACCTGCTGGCCGACGGCTTCGACCGCCGGGAAGCCGAAGAGTTTCTCCGCCCCGGGGTTCCAGGTCGTGATGACGCATTCCGGGGTCAGGCTGACGATGGCGCCGTCGGAGAACTGGACGATGGCGGCGTAGGCGGCCAATTCTTCGAGTCGTTTGCTTTCGCTGATGTCCTGCCCGCCGCCGGAGAGCCGCTCGGGTTCGCGTTCCTGGCCCTCGGAGCGCTCGGGTCCTGCCACCTGGACCATCACAACTCCCGGGCGTCGATCAGCGTTGGACAGCGCTCCGAGATCCGGGGCAGGGCACCGTTGACGCTAACACGGGCCCGAAATCGCGATGCTGACAACAGATGGCGGAGCGAGCACGATCCGTCGCTGACCGGCCGCCGACCTGCTATTTTCCGTGGTAGACGGCAAATATCCGCGAAGTCGTCTGGTCGTTGCTCCGGACCCTGGTGACGCGTGCAATGAGCGAACCGGGGAAAGACGATATGCCCGTGAGCCGGCCACCGACGCCGTCACTAAGCGTGAAGTACCTGAAACCCGCCCTCGTTGTGGGCATCGCGGTACTCCTGACCACGGTCGGGTCGAGGGCCGAGACGCCGGCCGGGGCGGCCGGCCCGGCCCCGGTCGGGCTCGGGACGGCCGCCGCCTTCGCAGTCCTCGGGGGGTCCACGGTGACCAACACCGGACCAACCGTGCTCACCGGAGATCTCGGGTTGAGCCCCGGCACCGCCATCACCGGGTTCCCACCGGGAACCGTCAACGGAACGGAGCACCGGACCGACGCCGTCGCGGCGCAGGCGCAGTCGGACCTCACCATCGCCTACGACGACGCCGCCGGGCGGGCCGGGGGCACCACCATCTCCGCCGACCTCGGGGGACAGACGCTGGTAGCCGGGGTCTACACCGGTGCTCCCTCGCTGCAGCTGACAGGGATGCTCACCCTCGACGGGCAGGGAAACGAGAACGCCGTGTTCATCTTCCGGGCTCCTTCGTCAACGCTGACGACCGCTTCGGCGAGCAGCGTCAGGCTTATCGGTGGCGCCCAGGCCTGCAACATCGTCTGGCAGATCGGAAGCTCCGCCACCTTGGGCACGAACTCTTCGTTCACCGGGAACGTCCTCGCGCTGCAGTCGATCACCGCGACCACCGGAGCCATCCTGGACGGGAGCACGTTGGCCCGCAACGGCGCGGTCACCCTGGACAGCAACACGATCACGCGAGCGGCCTGCGCGGCCCCCACGACCACGAGCACCGCCCCCGGTGGCGGGACCGCCACGACCGTCCCCGGTGGCGGGACCGCCACAACCGTCCCCGGCGGCGGGACCGCCACGACGATCCCGGGTGGCGGGACCGCCACGACGATCCCGGGCGGCGGGAGCACCGCCAGCACCATCCCGGGCGGCGGGACCACCACCACGACCGCGCGGCGGACCACGGCGAGCACTGTTCCCCCCGGCGGGACCACGTCGACGACCGGCCCCGGTGGCGGGACCACCACCGACACGATCGTCAGGCATCCGCTCGCCAGCACCGGGACCGGACACGGCCGAGCCGAAGCAGTGTCGGGTCTGGTCCTCACCGGCCTGGGCCTCAGCCTGCTGGCCACCAGACGCCGAAGAGTCCGCTAGCCCGGCCGCGGCGACGCCGGCGATCAGGAGCCGCACCATGTCTGGATGGAACGAACCTCACCCGGCGAACATCCTCGTGGTCGACGACGAAGCCGACATCGCGGCGCTCATCACCGAGGCGCTCGAGCGGGAGGGCCACTCCGTCATCGAGTGCTCCGAAGGACGCTCGGCCCTGGTCCTGCTCAGCCGGGGCGGGATCGACCTGGCGGTGCTCGACCTCGGCCTGCCCACCCTTTCCGGGCTCGACGTGCTCTCCGAACTGCGGCTCACGAGCGAGGTCCCGGTGATCATCCTGAGCGGCCGCGGCGAGGAGGCCGACCGTATCCTGGGCCTGAAACTCGGAGCCGACGACTATGTGGCCAAGCCGTTCTCGCCCCGTGAGCTCGTGGCCCGGGTCGAGAGCGTCCTCCGCCGCACCCACCGGGCCTCGACCGGGCAGCGACTGGAGTTCCCCGGGCTGGTCGTCGATACGACGGTCCGTGAGGTCCTCGTGGACGGTGACGCGGTGGTCATGACCAGCAAGGAGTTCGACGTCCTCGCCCACCTCGCGGCCTCACCGCGCCGCGCCTTCTCCCGGGCCCAGCTCCTCCAGGACGTGTGGGCGTCGTCTCCTGACTGGCAGCGGTCGACGACGGTGACCGAGATCGTTCGGCGCATCCGGCAGAAGATCGAGCCCGATACTGCACATCCCCGCTGGATCAAGACGATCCGCAGCGTCGGGTACCGGTTCGATCCGGAGCCCTGACGCGACCGCGCCCCCTTCTCTGCGGTTGAAAGGGGGGCGTCGCCGCCTGCGGAAGCCCAGTAGGGCCAGGACGACGGCGACTCCGCCGACGAGCAGCGCCACCACGGCCTTCGGCCACGACGAGCCGCCGGACCTGGCCTTCACCGTCACCGACGACCCGGCCGCCGGGAAGATGAGGTTGGCGTTGGCGCTCTCCTCGAGCAGCCCGCTCCGGAGGGTGATGCGGGCATCCCAGGGCCCGTTCGGGATGGCCTTGTCGAGGACGATGGTGACCGGTTCGGTGGCACCGATGGCCAGCGTGGTACCGAGACTGGCCGGGAACGGGCCGGCGTTGAGCCCCCCGGGCCCGCTTCGGAGTTCCATGCTGCCGTTCATGTCGAGGGCCCGGCCCCCGGTGTTGTGCACGGAGGCGACGACCGCGGGCTCACCGGAGGCCGAGCGTTTGGCGGTCAGCGTGTCGATGGTGAAGGCCGACGCCGGCGCCCCTCCGGGCCCGACGGAGACGTAGAGGCGGATGCCGACCCGGCTGACCTGCGTGACGCCACCGCCGGCGGCGGGCGCCGACCGCGTCTCGGCCCACACCGCCCCGTACTGCTCCCCCGGAGCGGCGTCGGCCGGCACCGCAATGGTGACCGTGGCCGTCAGCTTCGCGCCGGCCGGTACGTCGGGCTCGCCCGGTGCCACCGACGTCCACGACGACAGGTCGTTGGGGGTGTGTCCGGCGGCGCCGAGGAACGAGCTCTTCTCGATGCCGGCCGCCGCGGCGTACAGCAGGAGGTGGGCGGTGGAGCCGGTGGTGTTGGACACCTCGATCCGCCGTTTGATGACCGTGCCCGGGTTGAGGTGGTCGACGATGTAGACCTGTGCCCGGGGATCGTCGCGGGCGGCGGCCGGGGCGTCGACCAGCCGGATTCCGATGCTGCCGGTGGCCTCCGCTCCCTGTGCCGGCGCCGCTGCCGCGGCGGTGACGGCGAAGGCGAGCAGGATGGAGGCGGTGACGCCGCGCCGGTAACGGCTCGAATCAGACGATCGAGTGGGTGATGATGGCTGAGTAGACACCGGCCGCCGTGCCTCCCGGTACTGCCACGCTGATCGTCGGGTTCCAGGTGGCGGAGTTGTCTCCGGTGATCCCGGTCGCAGTGACGGCGGGAGCGACGCCGGTGAGGTCGGGCGGGTTGTTCGCCGTGTAGGTCGCGGTCCCAACCTTGACGATCGCCCCGGCAGTGTAACTCACCAGGCTGGCGGCGATCGCGGGACCGGCGGGCGGTGTGAAGGCGCTGGAGATGACGCTCACGACCCAACCCGAGCCGGCGGCCGCGTTGCGGGCGTCGTTCACCTGCACCACGCCCAGCGTGCCGCTGATGACCATGGCTCCCACTGTCTCAGCCTTGGTGGCGAGGTTGCCGGCATCGGTAGGCGCCGTGATCGAAAGGCTTCCGACCGTCACCGTGATCGTGCCCGTCGTGGCCGAGGCGGGAAGAGCCGTAGCGAGAGCGAGCATTCCGGTGGCGGTGGCGACCAGCAGGTGGCGTCTTCCCATGGTGTGCCTCAATCTCTTGCAACAACGTGGATCCGGCGCCGCAGTTCAACGCCCTATGCCCTGCTTCGACGCCCTCAACGTATACCTGTAGCAAAACGTGCCGTGTCCCATGCCGCACAAAGCTCTGAGGCAACGAACAACGCTTGGAGGACTGCTTCACCGGTGAACACCGGGGGCCGAAGCCATTGGTAGTGGGACAGCCGACCGGCCACCCGCCCCGCAACAGGGGGAAGTTCCATCAACCTTCGCCAGCACGTCCTCATCGCCATTGCCACCGCCGCCCTCCTGGCCGGAACGGCCCTTCCCGCCTCGGCTGGCACCACCACAGCCACGTTCACTCTGACCGGCGGCAGCTTGATCCTGTCCGTGCCACCCTCCGCTGCCCTGACCGGTACCAACACCTCGGTTGCCGTCTCTGCGATCGCCGGCTCTCTGGGGGCGACCTCCGTGACCGACAACCGGGGTGGCACTGCCGGCTGGGTCGTGTCAGGCGCATCCACGGTCTTCACCGGCGCCGGGCTGTCCATCTCCTCGTCGGTGACGTACAGCCCGCTCACGATCGTCAAGACGGGCATCGCCACCGTCACTCCCGCCGCAGCCAACACGACGATTGACACGGAAGTCGCCCTGCTGAGCGCGACGGCCGTCATCGGGAACAACACGGCCTCTTGGGCGCCGGGCCTCACCGTGAACATGCCGGCGGGGTCCCTCGCAGGCGACTACGCCGGCACGGTCACGACTTCTATCGCTTGAGCGCATCTGCGGGTAACCCGCAGAGTTCGCCGGACAACACCGTAAGGAACTGCTTCCAGACGAGCGGTGGCCCGAGAGCCCTTGGTTCACAACGGAGTCCGGTCTTGACGCGTTCGCGTCAAGACCGCAGGCGCACGTTGCACATTGTTGGCACTCATGGAAGGCTTAGGTTGTCGTGACGAGCGCTTCGTTGCTTCCGTCATTGCAGAACGTCACGACGAGGAGCACACATGGTGACCCGTCACCGGGCTTCCACGCCCCTCCGCCACGCTGACCCGCAAGCTTCCTCGGAACCCTTCGGTGGGGCGTTCGATCTCGCCGTCGTCGGCATGGCCGTCGTGACGTGCTCGACACACCGGGTGCATCGTTTGAACCCGACGCTGCAGGCTTTGCTGGGGCGGGCGGAGAACGCATTGGTGGGTTACCCCCTCCTGGTGCTCGTCCACCCCGACGACCGGGACGAGGTGGCAGCACTGTTCGACCGCTCGGAGGGCGGGGAAGTCCGTTCCTACTCCGGGGAGGTCCGCCTGGTCCGGAACGACGGTTCCGATCTCCGTGTCACGCTCACCGTCGCGCCCTGCCCGGAGACCGGGCGTGAACCGCGGTTCCTGCTCTGCCAGGCTTACGACGTTGACGAGCAGCGCCGGGTCGAGCGCGACCTCCGCCTTGCCGACCACCTGCTCGCGACCGCCCTCGAAGCCACCACCGACGCCGTGTACATGAAGGGAGCGGATGGTCGGTATCTCATGGTCAACCGGGCGGCCGCAGCGGTCTTCGGCTGTCCCTCCGAGGATGTGATCGGCCGCGTCGATGCCGAGTTCTTCGGGCCCGAGCAAGCGGCCAGCATCACCGCGGTGGACCGGAGGGTCTTCGAGTCGGGCGAGACGACCACGTGCGACGAGCCCCTGTCCACCGCCGGGGGCCGACGCATCTTCCAGTCCACCAAAGGCGTCTATCTCGACGATGCGGGTCATCCAGCCGGCATCTTCGGCATCAGCCGGGACGTCACCGAGTTGTCGCGGGCGCATGACGAGCGGCGCCGATTCCAGCAGGCACTCGAGCTCACCGTCGAGGGCGTCGCCCACCTCGATCTCGAGGGATGCTTCCTCTGGGTCAACGACGCCTTCGCCAAGCTGTGCGGCTACGCCCCGACCGAGATGATCGGGCTGCCGTGGACCGTCCTCGCCCATCCCGAGGATCTCGAGCGGATGAGCGTCGCCCACGACGGCATCGCCGAGGGCGGCCGGATCGAGACGGAGGTGCGCAGCGTCCGCCCCGACGGATCCTGGTTCTACGCCCAGCTCGTCGTCGTCCTGGCCTACGACGGGAGCGGCGTCCATTCCGGCTTCTACAGCACCCTCCGCGACGTGAGTGACCGGAAGGCGGCCGAGGAGGTGCTGCACCGGGCGTCGGTCGAGCTCGAGCGCCGCAATGGCGAACTCGAGAGCTTCGCCTCCATGCTCGCCCACGACCTCCGCCAGCCGCTCCAGGTGGTCGGCGGATTCGCCCAGCTCCTCGCCGAGCGCACCACAGGGTCGCCCGATGAGCGGTGCGACCGGTATCTGGCCGCCATTGACCGGGGCGTCGCCACGATGACCGCGATGGTCGAGAGCATGCTCGAGTATGCGCGGGCCGGAGAGGTGGCGGCACCGGAGCGTCTCACCGACAGCAACCGGATCGTCGCCGACGTCATCGACGGCCTGCGGGGGTCGCTGAATGGCGGGCGAATCGTGGTCCGGGACCACCTGCCCGTCCTCCCGGCCGACCCGGCCCAGCTCAGCCGCATGTTCCAGAACCTGATCGGCAACGCCCTCAAGTTCCGGGGAGAGACCGCGCCGCTCGTGCAGATCGCCGCCGAGCGTGACGGCAGCATGTGGCGCTTCACCGTCGAGGACGACGGCTTGGGCGTCAGTCCCGAGTTCACCGGGCAGCTGTTCGGGATGTTCGCCCGCGAGCGCCGCTCGGACTCCCCGGGCACCGGCATGGGCCTTGCCATCTGCCGCAAGATCGTCGAGCACCACGGCGGCCGCATCTGGTTCGAGGCGGCTCCCGGGCACGGCTCGATCTTCTCCTTCACGCTCCCCGCCGCGCCCGCCGCGGCCTGAGCGCCCCCATCCGACTCCTTACAGCTCAGCCAGCCAGTGCCCCACCGGAACGGCCCTGCGGGCCGTGCTCTTCGACTCGGGACGAACGCCGCTCTTGTCGATCGCCTTCACCGCGACCTTGATCGTCGCTGGGGCGCGAACCGTGGCGAGGGCCTTCACGGCACCGCGGCGGGAGCCTGCACCGCGGCGGGCTCCCGGACGGATATCGGGGTCCTGGCGGCAGGGATGGTCAACGGAATGGAGGGGGCAGCGGCCGCGGCCCGGGGCTCCATGAACTCTTCGGCGACGAAGATGACGCCGGTGGTGCTGCGGACCACGCCGACGCCGATGGAGCGGAAGCTCGGGTCGACCAGGTTCTCGTAATGGTGGGGCGAGTTGACGAAGGCGATGTGGAGCCCGTCGACTGTCCCGCCCATGCCGACGTTCTCCCCGAGCTTCTGCCAGTCGGCGGTGATCCCGTCCGAGAGCGAGGAGTGCCAGATCACGCTCTTGTCGGCCATCGTCTGCGCCCAGGCCCGGGCCTTGCCCGTCAGGCCGGTGTCGACCGCCAGGGCGGCCAGGCCCTTCGTTGCCCGCAGCGAGTTGATCTGGGTCACGAAGCTGGTCTCGTCGGACGGGCCGTCGGCGAAGGCGGCCGTCACGGGGAGAAGGCCGGTGGCGGCGAAGGCGGCCAGGGTGAACAGCGCGAGCTTCTTCATCTCGTCCTTGACGCGGCACCACGAGGACGAGGAAGACGCCCCATTCGGTAGCTCGGCGGCCATACCCACCTGGAGGGGTGGGTTTAGGTCCGTAGCTTTGCGTCCCCGGATTTCCCCGGGTTTGCCGTTTCGTGGGTTGCCGCATTCCCGGTATCGGAATCACTGCCCCGAATCTGGAGACCTCCGCCAAGTGTTGTGAAAATGGCGGTCGCGGACGATTGCTGCGTAAGGGTCTGGGGAGTACGGTCGTAGCGGATGCAGCGTTGCTCTTGACCCCTGGTGGCGCACCATCGGTTCAGCACCAGGGAGGTTCGTGGTGACACCGCCCGCGGAGAAGATCAAGACGGGCACGGCCACGATCCTCATCGTCGACGACGAGGCTCCCAACCGCAAGCTCCTCGAAGTGCTGCTGCGGCACGAGGGCTATCTCACGGTCAGTGTCGGGAGCGGCAAGGAAGCGTTGGACGAGGTCGCCCGCCGACCACCCGACCTGATTCTGCTCGACGTGATGATGCCGGGCACGGACGTCTATCAACTGGCGAAGCTCCTGAAGTCGGATCCCGACTCCGCGAACATCCCGGTCGTCATGGTGACCGCCCAGGCTGACCAACGGGCCCAGCTCGCCGGTCTGGAGGCGGGGGCGGAGGACTTCCTCACGAAGCCGATCGACCGGGTCGAGCTGTCCCTCCGGATCCGCAACCTCTTACGCCTCAAGGCCTACGGGGATTTCCTGGAGCACCACGGCGCCCTTCTCCAGGAGCAGGTGACGGCGTGCTCGTCCGACCTGCTGCGCTTCCGGACCGCCATGGACGCCAGCGCCGACGGGATCGTGATGGTGAGCCGGGCCTCGATGCGGTTCGTCGAGATGAACGCGACGGCCTGCAGCATGCTCGGCTACAGCCGGGATCAGCTGCTCCAGATGGGACCGGCCGATCTCGACGGGACGACCCCCGAGCAGGTCGAAGCGATGTACGACCTGATCATCGCCGGCCAGAAGACCACGGCGACGACGGAGTCCATCCGGCGCCCCGACGGCTCCGAGCTGCCCGTCGAGGTGCACCGGCACGCGCAGGCGTCAGGCGACGACTGGATCATCGTCGGGGTGATCCGGGACATCACGGAGCGGGTGGCGGTTGAGTGGCGGCTCCACCATCTCGCCCACTACGACGCCCTGACCGGCCTTCCGAATCGCACGCTTTTCCAGGAGGCCCTCGGGAAGGCCCTGACCTTGGCCTCGCACCGAGGCTGGACCGTCGGGGTGCTCTTCCTCGATCTGGATCATTTCAAGCACGTCAACGATACGCTCGGGCGCGCCTCGGGCGACGAGATCATCATCCAGGCCGGCGACCGCCTGACCGGGTGCGTGCGCATCCGTGACACCGTCGGGCGCCTGGGCGGAGACGAGTTCGGCCTGATCCTGCTCATGGAAGCCGGTCAGCAGGGCGCGTCGGCCGTGGCCGAACAGATCCGGAAGGCCTTGCGGGTGCCCTTCGACGTGCACGGCCGCAAGGTCACCATCACCGCCAGCATCGGGATCACGGTCAACCCCACCGACTCC
>JAUZEY010000170.1 GCA_030838785.1 Actinomycetota bacterium
TGGCCAGACCGTTGGCGTTCTGGGTGTCGAAGTACAAGAAGGCGACGATGTTCGGGTAGTGCTGCGTCAGCGAGACGTGCATGGCGTTGATCCACTTCGCCTTGTCGCCGGCCGCCAGCTCCTGCACACCGGTCTCGCCCACCATCAGCGGCTTGTTGTGGGGAACGCTCCAGTTGTAGAAGGCCTGGAACAGCTCCTGGAACGACTCGTAGCGGGTGCCGGGCTTGTTGGGGGCCCAGTTATACCCGTCGGCGCACATCCAGTCGACGACGTCGTCGCCGGGGTAGTAGGGCTGGGCGCCCCACTGGTTGATGGCGTGGTTCGACGCCAGGGTCGGGTCGGTCGATGTCTGCCCCGAGGGGGGATAGAAGTTGAGCGACACCGGGCACCACACCCACACGGCGTTGGTGTTGCCGGCCTTGGCGAAGCGGTCGTGGATGTAGCGCCAGGCCTTCACGTAGTCGTCGGGCGTGCGGGACAGGCTGGCCTTGCTCGGCCGGGTCCCGTCCGGCTCCCAGAACCAGCGCAGGAAGAACGGCGCGCCGAGGGCACCCAGGCGCGTGGCGGCGGCGTCGATGGCGGCGTCGTACTTGCCGTTGACGATCTGGATCACGTCGGCACCGCCCCAGGAGACGAGGGGGATGCGGCCGTTCTGGATGTCCCAGGTCTCCCGCCAGCCGGGCAGGGTCGGCTTCCCACCGCTGGCCGGCAGGGCGTCGTCGAAGTTGGAGTAGTAGTGGTTGTCGATGTCGAGGGTGCGGCCGGCGTCGGCCTCCCGCTTGGTGATCCCCATGTCGGCGGCGGTCTTGGCCGTCGGCGAGTCGGGGACGGTGTGGATCCCGAACAGCGAACCCTTCGTCGGCACCAGCCGGCCGGTCGGACGGGGCAGCACCGGATCGGGCGGCGTGGGGGCGGGCGGGTCGAGGTAGACCGGCCTCGTCGTGGCCGCCCCCGCCGAAGGCGGGGCGACGCCGGCGAGCGACCCGCCGAGGGCCAGGGCGGCCAGCGCCCCGACGAGCAACCTGCGGCGTGCCGGGGAGCACAACCGCGCCGCGATCGACATTGTTCGTCCGGCCCTCCCGAGACCCCAGCGGCCCCTAGTCGACTTCCCGGAAGTAGTACGGCGGACGATGCCCCCGCACCTTTCAGCGTTTCTGAAACGTAATGGTCAGGCTGAGGCGCGCTTGCGGGCCAGGATGAGGAACCGGCGGCTGAGCGACGGGATGCGGGTGGCGAGGCCGTCGATCAGCGGCTTGCGGCGGTCGCCGGGGACGGTGCCGCGCACGATCTCGGTGTCGAACCCGTAGTCGTCGAGCAGTTCCCGCATGCAGCGCAGGGTGGCGCCGTGGAGGAGCGGGGGCATGTTCTCGCTGGTGGCGTCGTCGCGCCGCTGGCCGACCATCCCCGCCTGGCGGTGGCGGGACACGGCCACGGCGTGGGGCTGGTAGCCGAGCAGGAGCGAGATGCGGTTGAAGTAGCTGGCCAGGTTGGGCATCGACAGCAGCAGCCACCCGCCGTCCTCGAGGACCCGGGCCGACTCCGACAGCGTGTTGTCGTACAGGCTCAGGTAGGCCAGCACGCCGAAGCAGGTGACCAGGCGCATCGAGCCCGACTCCAGCGGGAAAGCGTCGACGTTGAGGTCGAGCTTGAAGGGCCGCACCCCACGGGTGGCGGCCTCCGCCAGCCGGTCGGTGTCGACGTCGATGCCGACGAGCTGGTCGAGCCCGAGCTTGGCGCCGATGTGCGTGGCCAGGCCGCCGACACCGCAGCCGACGTCGAGCAGGCCGCCTCCCCGCCGGGGGTCCCGCCGTACCAGCCCGTCGAGCACCCGGTCGAGATCGGGCATGGAGCGCGCCAGGGCGCTGATGCCGAGGTCGGCGTCGTTGACGATCGCCTCGCCGTTCACGGCGGGGATCGTGCTCAGGGGCTGCTCGGACTGGGCGACGGCTTCGCGGATCATCGGTCCTCGTCTTCCTCGGTGTGGGGGTCGACTCGGAGGATGCGGTCGTAGCTCTGAGCATTGTGTGAAGGTGGTCACCTGGCGTTCAGCTACCGGCTGATCTTTTCGCTCAGGCGGGCTTCTTCCCGTCAAACCGGGCCGGACTCGTGCCCCGCCGGCGCCCGGGCCATCAGGCCGCGGTAGGCGACCGGCGCCGACACCTCGCCGCTCACGACCCGGCGGATCTCGGCGCAGATCGGCAGGTCGACGCCGTGACGGGCGGCCAGGTCCATAACCACATGGGCCGTCTTCACGCCCTCGGCGACCATGTTCATGGAGGCGAGGATCTCGTCGATCGGCTCGCCCTTCCCCAGCCGCTCCCCGACCTGGCGGTTGCGGCTCAGGGGGCTGATGCAGGTGGCGATGAGGTCGCCCATCCCGGCCAGGCCCGCCATCGTGGCCGGCTCGGCGCCCATGGCCACCCCGAGGCGGGTGAGCTCGGCCAGGCCCCGGGAGATCACCGCCGCCCGGGTGTTGTCGCCCACCGAGAGGCCCTGGGCGATGCCGGTGGCGATGGCGATGACATTCTTGAGGGCACCCCCGACCTCGCACCCGACGACGTCGTGGTTGGTGTAGATCCGGAACAGACCCCGCGACAGAACCCGCTGCAGCTCGGCCGCCACCGCCAGGTCCTCGGTGGCGATGACGCTGGCGGCGGCATTGCCGGCCATGATCTCCTTGGCCAGGTTGGGCCCCGACAGCGCCGCCGCCACCCGGCCGGGCAGCACGTCGCGGATGACCTCCGTCATCCGGAACAGCGTGCCGGCCTCGAACCCCTTCGTGAGGCTGACGACGGGAATCCAGTGGGGCACGTGGGGCGCCGCCTCCTCCAGTACCGTCCGGAAGCCGTGGGACGGCACGCCGACGACGAGGACCTCGGCGCCGGACACCGCCTCCTCGAGGTCGCGGGTGGCCCGCAGGCTCTCGGGCAGCGTGAACCCGGCCAGGTAGGCGGGGTTCTCGTGCTTGTCGTTGACCGCCGCCGCCACGTCGGGGTTGCGGGCCCACAGGAGCGTGGGGTTGCGCCCGGCGCTGAGCGACGCCACCGTCGTCCCCCACGACCCCGCGCCGAGCACGGTCACCCTCATGGGGCCACGATACCGGGGGGCACCCCCGCACCCCCGGGGGCTATCTCCGGCGGTTGGGCGGGTTCGGCGACCACACGTCGGTCGACGACCCTCCGCCCCCGAACTCCCGCAGCGGCTTCTCGGCCAGGGGCTCGAAGACGAGCTGGGCGAAGAGCTCGAGATACTCGGCCACCATCCGCTCGGCCGAGAAGTGGCCCTCCACGGCCGCCCGGCAGGCTCCCCGGTCGAGCTCGTCGACGCGGTCGATGACCTCGGCCATGTGGGCCTCGTTGCGGCACAGGAAGCCGGTGCGCCCGTCCTCCACCACCTCGCCGGCGGCGCCCTCGTCGAAGGCGAGGACGGGCGTGCCGCAGGCCAGCGCCTCCAGCATCACGATCCCGAACGGCTCGTTCCAGCGGATGGGGAACAGCAGGGCCCGGGCGCCGGCCAGCAGGTCACGCTTCTCCTTGTGGGTGACCTCCCCGACGAACCGCAGCCGGTCGTTGAGGTACGGGGCGACGTAGCGCTCGAAGTACCACCGCTCGGCCGGCTCCCGGACCTTCCCGGCCAGGATCAGCCGCTGCCCGGCCTTGAACGCCGCCTCCAGGGCCCGGTGCGCCCCCTTCTCCGGGGTCATCTTGCCCAGGAAGAGCAGGTAGCCGCCGTCGCCCTTCCCGACGGGGAAGCCGCTGGCGTCGAGACCGTGGTGGATGACCCGGGCCACGGGGACGCCGGGCACGACCTGGGCCTGGGAGGCGGCGACGATGATGGCCGAGCGCGACATGCGGCCGTAGAGCCGGGCCCCTCCGTCGTCGAGCGGGCAGTGGGCGGTGGTGACGACCGGGCCGGGGGCGATGAGCGGCCCGGCGATGGTGTGGTCGTGGACGAGGTCGCAGTCGGACAGTGCCTCGTAGCCCGCCAGGACGTGGACCAGTTCGGTGACGGTGGCGCCGGCCGGGTCGCCCTCCGCCGCCTGGTCGTAGAGGTGGAACTTCGGCACCGGGCAGGTCGAGTCGCCCACCGTGAACAGCACGACGTCGTGACCGGCGGCCTGGTAGCCCACCGCCAGCCCGTCGACCACCGTCTCGACGCCCCCGTAGCGGGGCGGCGGGACGGAGACCCAGGGCGGGGCCAGCACACCGATTCGCATGGTCAGAGGGTACCGACGTCGGGTAGGCGCTGGAACGGCGGGAGCCCGTGGCGGAACGTGAGGCTCATCCGGGGCCCGGCCGAGGCGACCTTCGGGACGCTGTGCTCCCAGGCCCGCTGCGTGGCGCCGCCGGTGACGAGCAGCTCCCCCCGGCTGAGCACGAGCCGCCGGGTGGCGAGCCCGGCGCCTTTGGCCTTCGGGCGGAGCAGAAACCGCCGGGGCTCCCCGATCGACACGATGGCCACCAGCGGCTCGGCGATCTCCCGGGCGATCCGGTCGCCGTGCCAGGCCACGCTGTCGCGCCCGTCCCGGTAGAGGTTGAGGCCCATCGAGTCGAACTCGACGCCGTAGCGTCCGGACAGGGCGCGGCGCATCCGCTCCAGGATCGGCGGCTCGAGCGGGCGGCCGCTCTCGGCCCCCCACCACGACGTGAGACGGGGTTCGAGGACCTCCTGGTCCCACATCTTCCTGGTCCGCTGCCCCCACTCGGCCGTGTGGACCAGGAGGTCGAAGAGGGCGTCGGACCCCGACACCCAGCCCGGCACCCGCTCGATCCAGGAGAGCCGGTCGAGCTCGATCCTGGTCGCCCGGGCGAACGTCTCGTCGATGGCCGCCTGGGGCCCGGCGTCGAGCAGCGACGGCTGCCAGGTCAGGTGGGGCGCACCGGTCATCACCCCGGCCAGGCTACGGCGCCGGGACACCGACGTGAGCCCGCTCCCCCACCGCCTCGACCCTCCGGCCGGTTGTCGTCGACCGACAACATCGGGGGCGGTCGTTGTCGGCCGGTCCCGATTGGCCGGCGGGGGGAAAGGGCGAGGATGGGAACGGCACGTACCCCCGAAGGATGGGAGGAGCCATGGACCTCGTCGTGCGCTGTCCGTGCGGATGGGAGACCCAGGGACCCGAGGAGCAGGTCGTCGCCGCCGCGACGGCCCACGGCCGGGAGGCGCACGGCGAAGAGCCGACGCGCCAGCAGGTCATGACGATGGCCCGCCCGGCCACGGGCTGGTCCCTCTAACCCACGGTCGACGCTGGGACCGGCGCCGGCGGCTCGAAGCGCCGGTGGCCGGCCGAATGGGGGTGGCTCATCCGCCACGCCCCGCGGGCGGGGCCGGTGAAGTAGGCGAAGCAGCCGACCGGCTCGGGCGGCTCGTAGAGGGCGACGTCCTCCGAAGCCCGGTTGCGGGACAGGGTGCCCTGCACCGCAACCACCGGAAAGACGGTCGCGGCGCCCGCCGTCAGGGCGTAGGCCAGGACCGTCCGGGGGCAGGCCGAGCTGGCCCATCCGGGCCCGGCGGGGCCGGCGGTCAGCTGCGCCTGGAGCCGGCCGAGATCGGGGAACGTCACATCGACCGCCGCCGTCCCGTCCCCGACGATGAAGGCGGCGGGCTCGGCCGACACCTCCTGCAG
This sequence comes from Actinomycetota bacterium, assembly GCA_030838785.1. Classification (GTDB taxonomy): domain Bacteria; phylum Actinomycetota; class Acidimicrobiia; order IMCC26256; family BP-133; genus BP-133. Next base: position 5,627 of record JAUZEY010000170.1, read on the forward strand.
GACGGTGAAGTTCGAGCTGCGCTGAAAGCCGCCGCCCACCGCCCGGAGCCGGCCCTGGCCGGTCTCCCCCTCCGGCACGACATACCCGAGGAAACAGTCAGGGGTGTCGACCGGCGACGTCGGGGTGACGGTGCAGACGAAGAAGCCGGCCACGGAGCCAGTGAAGGTCCCACTCAGGGCATCGGGGATCAGCGGCTCGTCGGCTCCCGCCGGCCGGGGCACGACCAGCGCCAGGACGAGACCGAGGAGCAGGGGGCGCAGGGCCACGGAGCGCAAAGTGGGCGCGACGGTCCGTCGCTTGCCAGAATGGGACCGCCAGCCGAGCTTCGGGGGGAGCAATGGACGACGCGGACCTATGGTGGTCCCCCGATGACCGTCGCTCGGGAGGCCTGCACGACCGGGCCGGTGGGAGATGTCCAGGCCCTGCTCGATCTGGCCGTGGTTATGGCCGAGAGCGACGATGTCGAGGCCATCGTGGGGCTTGCCGTCGCCGCCGTCCCGACGCTGGCGGACTGCCGGTGCCTGGGGTTCTGGGGCCCGTCGGACACCCTGCCCGCCGCTGATCCCGAGCAGGACGATGACGGTGGGGCCGGCCTCGTCGCCTACCCGCTGCAGACGACCTCCCTCCACCATGGCTTCCTGGTGGTCGCCGCCGACGAACCGCTGCTGCCCGAGGAGGACCGGCTCCTTCGCCTCCTGGCCCAGCAGGCGGCCGTGGCGTTGTCCGGGGCCCGCCGCATTGCCCAGCACCGGAAGGACGCCTACGAGCTGGCCCGGGCCAACGTCGCCCTGTCCCGCCTCGTCGACGAACTGCGCCGCACCGTCGAGATCCACGCCCGGCTCGACGAGGTGGCGACCTCCGGCGCCGGCCTCGCCGCCCTGGCCGCCACCCTCCACACCGTGACCGGCTTCCCGGTGGCGGTCGAGGACCGGTACGGGAACCTCCAGGCCTGGGCCCCCGGCGAGGCGCGGGCCGTCGAGCCGCTCGGGCCCGGACCGAGCCCCGAAGGCGAGGAACGCGAGCAGATCGTCAAGACGCTGTTGCGGAAACGGAAGCCGACCCGTATCGGCTCCCGCATCGTCGTGGTGGCCGCCCCCCGCTACGACACGGTCGGCCTGCTCTCGCTGCTCGACCCCGACGGGGCGGCGGGCAAGTTCGAGCTGCTGGCCCTC
>JAUZEY010000171.1 GCA_030838785.1 Actinomycetota bacterium
CCCGCAGCCCGGCCATGTCGCCGATGCCGCACAGTTCGATCGCCTCGTTCTCCTGACCGCGGGACGATTGGAGGACGAGGTTCTCACGGACGGTCAGCGCCGGGTAGATCCCTCGGCCTTCGGGCACGTGGCACACCCCAGCGCCAGCCACTTCGTGTGGTCCCCGGTTGGTCAGGTCGGCGCCGTCGACGACGAGCCGGCCCTCCCAGCAGGGCAGGATGCCCGACGCCGCCCGCAGCAGGGTGGTCTTGCCCGCGCCGTTGGGGCCGAGCAGGGCGACGACCGACGAGGGCGGCACGCACAGGTCGACGCCCCGCAGCACGGTGGTGTCGCCGTATCCCGCCCGGACACCGCGCAGCTCAAACATCGGCGGCCTCCGATCCGAGATAGGCGGCCCGGACCACCGGGCTGCGCCGGACTTCGACCGGCGTGCCGTCGAAGATCGGCTGGCCGAAGTCGAGGACGTAGATGTAGTCACACACCCGCATCACCAGATCCATGTCGTGCTCGACGAGGAGGATGCCACTCCCCCGCTCCTCGACGACCCGGCGCAGAATGGACCCGAAGACGGCGGTCTCCGCCTTGTCCAGCCCGGACGACGGCTCGTCGAGGAGGAGGAACCGGAAATCGCCGGCCAGCGCCCGGGCCAGCTCGACGAGGCGACGCTGACCGGTCGACAGCGAGCCGGCCCGCAGCCCGGCCATGTCGCCGATGCCGCACAGTTCGATCGCCTCGGCGACGGCAGCGGCGATGGCCCGGCGGTCGGCCGCGGTCGAGATCAGCTGCCGCAGCGGGTTGCACCCCGCCAGGGCCGCCTCCCGGCCGAGCCGGACATTCTGGGCGACGGTCAGCGAGTCGAACAGCTCCATCCGCTGGAAGGTCCGGCCGAGGCCGAGCCGGGCCCGGGCCGGCGGCGCCAGGTTCGTCACGTCGGCGCCGAACAGGGACACCCGGCCGGCCGACGGGCGCAGCAGGCCCGAACAGGCGTTGAAGGTCGTGGTCTTCCCGGCGCCGTTGGGGCCGATCAGGCCGGTCACCCAGCCGAGCGGCCCGGCGAGCGAGAAACCCGACACGGCGACGTTTCCGCCGTACCGGATCGTGAGGTCTTCGACGGTGAGACCGGCCGGGCCGGCATCGGTGAGGTCGGACGGGTTGAGGGTCTGCGTGTCGGTCATCACACCTGCACCCCTTCCAGGGCCGGGCGGGCCCGCAGCGGGCTGGCTTCACGCCGCTGCGCGCTCCCCCGGGCCGCCCGGGCGACCCGGCCCCGCAGGTCGTAGCGCTGCGGCAGTTGCAGGGCCACGATCAGGGCGATCACGCCGAAGGCCAGGGTCTGGTATTCGTTCCAGCCGCTCGGGTAGTAGGCGGGAGCGACCGCCAGGAGCCCGGCGGCCACGAACGCCGCACCGAACTGCGACGTGCCGGCCACGGCCAGGACCGTCAACCACGTCAGCGACTCGAACGGGCCGAAGCCGAACCCGCCGATGTTGCCGACGGCGGCGCCGAAGAGGCCGCCGGCCACCCCGGCCAGGAAGGCCGACAGGCAGAAGACGAGCACCCGGGTGACGTTGATGGTCGTGCCCATGGTCGACAGCGCCAGCGGCGAGTCGGCCAGGCCCCGCAGCAGCAAGCCCAGGCGGCTGTGGTACACGGCCCACACCAGCAGGCAGGCGAGGGCCGCCACCGCCAGCACGACGTAGTAGAAGCCGGTGTCGCTCGACAGCCAGCTGATACCCGGCCGGGGCACTGCCCGGGTGCCACCCGATCCGTAGAGGAGCGAGCTGGGGTAGCCGACCCGCTGGACGAGGATCCCGAAGCCGAAGGTGGCGAGGGCGAGGTACAGGCCTGAGAGGCGGATGGCGGGGATGGCCACGATGGCCCCGACCGGGACGGTCACGACTCCCGCCAGCACCAGCGCCAACGCCCAGGGCACGTGCAGCTGGGTGGTGAGCTGACCGAAGGCCGCCGCCCCGACGCCGGCGAAGGCGGCGTGGCACAACGACACCTGGCCCGACGTCCACACCAGCAGACTCAACGAGAGGAAGATCAGGACGAACGTGGCGCCGTTGGTGAACACCGGGAGCTTGGCGCCGACCAGCTGGGGGACCGCCAGGAGGGCCAGGGCACCTCCCGCGCCGATGGCCAGCCGGGCCGGCCGCGGGAGCGCCGAGCGTTCCCGGACCGCCGCCCGGGCCCGGACGCCGGCCTGGACGAGGCGGCCCTTGGGCATGACCAGCAGGACGACGAACAGGACGAGGAACGGGATGCTGGGCGGGAGCCCACTCAGCCCGCTCTTCCCGAGGACGAACTTCGTCGACAGCGAGGACAGCAGGCCGACGGCGAGACCACCGACGAAGGTCAGGGGCAGGCTGGAGAACGAACCGATGGCGGCGGCGCCGAACGCCTGCACGACCAGGAGGGTCAGCAGCAGCGGCTCCAGCCCGAGGGTCGGGGCGATGAGGATCCCGCTGGCGGCGGCGAACGAGGCGCTGATCAGCCAGGCGGCCCGCCGGACCCGCACGGGGTTGGTGGCGTCGAGGGCCAGCAGTGTCGGGTCGTCGACGACACCGCGCATCGCCACGCCCAGCCGGGTGGAACGGAAGAAGAGGTAGAGGCCGACGGCGGCGCCCGTCGAGAGGAGCACGACGATGAGCTGCGAGTACTCCACCTGGGTCCCGCCGATCGAGAACCGCGACGTCGGCAGGAACTGCGGGGTGCTGCGCAGGTCGCCGCCGTAGATCACGCTGATCAGCCCCTGGATGGCCAGCAGCAGTCCGACGGTGCCGACGACCTTCCGGGCCGGCGGCACCTCGGCCAGCAACCGGGCGAAAAACTCGAGCGCCAGGCCCAGCAGTGGCCCGCCGATCGCGACGCAGACCAGCGCGGCGACCGGCCAGGCGATGCCGTGCTCAACGTTGAGGGTGTAGAAGAGGTACGCCGCCGCGGCGGCGATGGCGCCGTGCGCGAAGTTGAAAATGCCGGACGTCTTGTAGCTGAGCACGAGACCCATGGCCGTCAGGCCGTAGATCGAGCCCGAGGTGATCCCGGCGATGATGAAGGGCAGCAGATCGTTCATGCCGCACACACCCCGCACGGACGGCGGCCGGCCGTCGAGTGCTCGGCCAGCGTCGCGGCGCTGACGTCCTTGCCGGCCACCAGCGAGCAGCCCAGCCGGTGATACCGGGTCAGGCGCGCCGCGGCGACGAAACCCTCGCCCGGGCCAGCCGGTCCGGCGACCTCGACCGAGCCGAACCGCGACCGGACCAGCGTCACTGCGGCCGCCTTCCGGACGCGGACGGCCTTGATGCCGGCGGCCAGCCAGCCGACTCCGCCGGCGGTGGCGACCAGCAACCCGGCGATGCCGAGATCGAGGAGGGGGACCTGGTCCTTCAGCTGCACCTCGGAGGAGACGCCGAGGTAGGAGGCGCCCAGCAACGCGGCGCCGAGAGCAGTGGCAACGGCGAACCCGGTGAGGTTGCGCCGGTTCCACGGTTCGGGGGCGTACGGCTGGCTCATCACTTCGTCCCGTCGGGCTCGACGCCACCGGCGACGAGGACAGCCCGCTCCAGACGGCCCAGTTCCCGCCACTCGTCGCGGAGGTCGGCGGACAACCACATCACACCGCCGAGGCCGAGGAGAAACAGACCGACCAGGCCGCCGGAGACGACATAGGGCATCTGCTCACCCGGGAAGGCGGTGGCGCTGACGCCGACCCAACCGGAGATGAGGCAGATGACGCCCAGGCCGACGCAAGCCCACGAGGCCACGCGGTCGGACTGGTTCCTGACCCACTGAACGAGATCCTTCACTTCGTCACCCCCACGGTGCGGACGATCTGGAAACCAACCAGGGCGAGCGCCCCGGCGGCGAGGAGCAGCGGATAGAACGTCGACCCGGCCGAGATCCGGTTCAGCGCCGTAGGGCGAGCGGCCAGTTCCACGGGCGCCGCGGCGCTGACCGTGGCCGAACCGTTCTCGGGGGCGGCCGTCTCGGCGTCGGCTGGTGCCGGGACCGCAACGGTCGACGGCGGCACCGCGGCAAAGGAGGAAGAGGACCGGAGGACCGGCGTGAGGTCGAATGCCGGGGTGGACGCCGTCGGAGGCGTGATCGCCATCTGCCCCGGGACCTCGCTGCCGGTGAGTGACCCGTCCGGAGCCGCCGATTCCGGCGACGCCGCGACAGGGACATCGGCCGGAAGCTCGACCGCCTCGGTGGATGCCTGGGCGTTGGCGGACGCCCGACCGAGCGTGAGTGAGATGGTGGCGGTCCGGCCCGCCCCCGGAACCGCTTGGGTGGTGACGATCTGGAGCCCCGGCGCTACCACGCCCGTGGGTGTCGTCTCCGGTTTGAGGTAGCTCACCACCACCCCGGCGGAGGACAGCGCCTTGAGCAGCGGATCCGACGACGGGAGCGGCGAGGCGCCACCCGGCGTGACGAACCCGGCGTCGGTGAAACCGACGGCCTGCCCGGCGATGGTGATCCCGTTCACGACCAGCGACGACGTTCGCTCGGGATCGCCGTTGGGCTTGCCGACGACCCGGGCCGAGCTCACGGCGGAGGCGATCGACAGCGGCCCGAGCGTCAGCGCCTCGACCCGGTTCGACGCCTCGGCGACGACCTGCTCCGGGTCCGCCTTGACGGTGGCGGTCGCCTGCGTCAGGAACAGCTTGCTCGCATCGCTGGCTGACCCGGAACGGGCCGACGCCTCCGAAGCGCTCTCCGTGCTCCGGGCCACCAGCGAGTAGCCCGGGTTGGGCTCGACCGACTGTTCCGGCGCCGAGGGGTAACGGGAGGCGGCCACGAAGGGATAGGCCGGCGGCTGCGGCGCGCCGATCAAGGACGCCCCGAGGCCCGGGCCGATGATGGCCAGTTCCCCGGGGTACGGCTGAGCG
>JAUZEY010000195.1 GCA_030838785.1 Actinomycetota bacterium
TGCGGACCAGGGCCGGGTGGTACTCGACGGCCCGCTGGTTGGCGAACCACAGCAGCGTCCGCCGGTCGTTGCACAGGGCGTAGGTCACCTCCCGCTTCGACGTCTCCGCCCACGACGACACCCTTGCCACCCAGTCCGGGGCGTACTTCGGGAGGTTCTTCTGCATGAACGGTTCCTGCCCCGGGCGGGCCCGCACCACCGACAGCGGCCGATCCCGCAGGGCGGCGACGATGCGGTCGCCGACGGCGTCGAGGTAGTCGACGAGGTCCCGCTTGGTCGCCCCCGCCCCGTCGAACAGCGGCTGGTCGAGGTTGGTCAGCGGCACCCCGTCCCGAACTTCGCCGGCGGTCATCGGCTGACCGTACCCGGCGGCCCGGGCCGTGACGCTCCGTCAGGGGCAGTTGGCGGGGACGGCTGCCCCGGCGAAGCGGGAGGCCATGTAGCCGACGGCCAGCGGTGCACCGCTGACGGCCAGGCTGCTGTGCTCGCTGGCGGCATCGGCGTAGAGGGTGACCTGACCCCCGCCCCGGCACCAGTCGGCCTGGAGCTTCTGGACGGTGGCGAACGGGATCAGCTCGTCGAGGACGGAGTGGTAGAGGAAGACGGGCGCCTTCGGGGTGAGCCGGCCCAGGTGGTTGTCCTCCAGGACCGTCTTCGCCACCGGCTCCGACAACGGATCCTTCGAGATCGTGAACTCGTTGAGGTGCCGGAAGGGGAAGCGGCTGACCGCGTCGCCGATGCACATGTCGCCGATCTCGCTGATCATCGCCCGCCCCTTGTCGTTGAGCAGCGACAGCATCTCGGGGTAGGCCCGGGTGAGGCCGGTCGAGGAGAGGAGCACGAGACCGGAGGCGATGCCGCCGTCGATCTGGCGGGCGGCGGCGGCCATGTCGGCCGGGGTGCCGCCGGAGGCGACGGCGGCGACGGCCAGTTCGGGGGCGTAGGCGGGCTGCAGCTCGGCGGCCCAGCTGGTGGCCAGCCCGCCGCCGGAGTAGCCCCACATCCCGACCGGTGTCCGCACCCGGTCGAGGCCGGTGCCGGGCAGCGCCTCGGCGCCCCGGATCCCGTCGAGGACGGCGTGGCCGGCCATGCGGCCGGCGGTGAAGGCGTTCTGCGGCCCCTCGTAGTCGGTGACGACGACGGCCCAGCCCTGTTCCAGAGCCTGCATCATGAGCGGCAGCTCGCCCTCGGTGCCGGCCCGCAGCTTGTAGGACGGGTTGCACTGGTCGCCGAGGCTGTCGGTGGCCGGCTGGTAGGAGACCAGGGGGCGGGCGCCGGCGGCGTACGCCGACTTCGGGACCATCAGCGTGCCCACGGCCGTCGTCGGCGCACCCTTGGCGTCGGTGGTCCGGAACAGGAACTGTTGTGAATCGGCCGGGACGGGCAGCCCGAGGCCGTTCACGGTCACCGCCCGGGAGGCCAGCACGGTGCCGGGGGCGCTCGACTCGAACCCGGCCGGCGCCCGGTAGAACGGATCGTCGTGCGGTTCGACCAGCGCCGGGTCCGAGCCGCCGGGGCCGGACGGGCCGGCCGAGGCGGCGCCGATGCCGACGGTGACGCCGGCGGCCAGGAGCAGTGCGGCCAGCCCGGTGGCGGCCAGGTCTCGGATGCCGAGTCGTGCCTGCATCGATGCACCCCCGTCCTCAAGAAGTGGTACGTTTGTACAGGTTCTTCGGTAGGGGTGTCAATGGGGAACGGACAATCGCCGCGACAGGACCGCAGCCGCCGCCGGCGCGATGCCCTCCTGCGGGCCACGATCGAGCTCCTGGGAGAGACCGGGGCCAAGTCGGTCACCCATCGGGCCGTGGCGGAGCGAGCCGGCCTGCCGCTGGCCTCGACGACCTACTACTTCGCCTCCGTCCAGCAGCTGATCGAGGAGGCGCTCAAGCTCCACGTGGCCCAGCGGGTGGCCGAGCTGTCGGCGATGGCGGCCGTGGCCCTCGAGGCGAGAGGGGCGAGCGCCACCGCCATCGCCGAGCGGCTGGCCGAGGTCCTGGCCTCCGCCCCGACGCCGATTCTCGTGGCCCAGTACCAGATGTACCTGGAGGCGGGCCGCAACCCGGCGCTGCAGCCGGCCGTGGCCGACGCCCTGGCCGCCTTCGAGGGGCTGGCGGCCGGCGTCCTCGCCGCCCTGGGGGCGCGGGAGCCGGAGTCGACCGCCGAGGCCTTCGTGGCCCTGCTCGACGGCTTCGCCCTGCACCGCCTGGCCCGGCCCCGGGACCCGGCCCGGGAGGCCGCCGCCCTGGTGGCCGCCATGCGCGCCCTGTTCCTGGAACAGGTCATGGACGCCGAGGTCCGGGACGGGCTGCACGAGCGGCTCCGTCGTCCCCTGGCGCCCCGGCCCTGACGGGGGCTCGCCGACCCGCCTCCGTTGCGGGAGCGCCGGAACAGCCTGTTAGCTGAGTGGCTGGTGATTCAGTTGTTGTTAAGGGAACGTTTACTACGGTTCCGGCGAACGTTGGCGAGGAGGTACCCAATGCGCAAGGTTGCAACCGTGATGGCCGGGGCCGTACTGGCCCTGACCATGCTCGGGCCGGCAGTGGCGGGAGCGGCCGACGCCCCGGCGGCACCGGACCCGGGCCGCCCGGCCCACTACGACAAGAAGCACCACGACCAGGCTGGCGAGAACAACTGCAACAAGTTCCGTGACCAGTGCAAGCACGACACCAAGTGCGACTGCTGGTACCGCTCGTCGGATGCGGTGAAGTCCGACCCCGGGAAGCCTTCGGATCAGAAGGGACAGCCGGCTCCGAGCCCGGGGGAGCCCGGGCCGTCGGGCCACAACATGGGGCCCGGGCCCGACCAGGGTGGCCAGCCGGCCCCGGCCCACTGATCGGACCGGAAGTCCACCCCTGATCAGGGGTTGAAGGGGGAGTAGTCGACGAACTCGGCGGCCAACCGGGCCGGGAGGGGGGCACGGCGCCAGCCGGTCGGGGAGAACGTCCACGCCCGGCCGGTGCCGCCGGTTCGGCCGTCGGGGTCGTCGACGTCGAGATCGAGGGCGGTGGTACCCGTCAACTGCAGTGTCCGGGAGCCGGCGAAGTCGACGAACAGCAGGCCGGCCAACGGGTACAGCCGCAGGTTGCCCAGCGTGTTGAACATGCCGTTGCCGCGATAGTCGGGGATCCACAGCCCGTCGCCCCGCTGTTCCACGAAGCCCGGCCGGCCGCCGCGGTGGGAGGCGTCGAGCTCGCCCTGCGGGTTGGCGGAGGCGACGAAGCAGACGTCGGCGCCGGCGATGATGCGACGCTCCTCGTCGCCGAGGGCGATACCGACCGTCGGGCTGGCGCCGTCGCCGTTGCCGCCGGCCGGCCCGACGGTGAGATGGCGGCGGGTGATGTACTTCGGGCAGTTGGGGAGCGCCTCGCGAACCTCGACGACGACGGGATCGGCGCCGGGGTCGGCCACTTCGCCGTTGACCCGGTAGCGGCGGCGGGAGCCG
>JAUZEY010000214.1 GCA_030838785.1 Actinomycetota bacterium
GGGGGACGGGGCCAACACGCAGTCGCTGGTCATGCGGTCGAAGTCGGGGACGATCCGCAAGATCGACGCCACCCACCGCTGGAAGAAGCTGATGCGGTACTCGTCAATTAACTTCGATTGACGAGTACCTCTGTATTTCTGGTCGGCTCCGCCGACCCCGCCCGGCTCCGCCGGGCTCCTCCCAAGCGGTGGCTTCGCCCCCGCAGGCCGTGTCCGGTGAACGCTGATCAGGGATTTCGAGTGGTCCCTTTCGCGCTGTTCAACCCGGAAAAACCGGCGGCGCAAGACTTGCATGGGGTTCCAGCGTCAAGTTCGGGGCGATTCGAGCAGGAATTGGGGAGACGGCTGTTGAAAGGTCTGAGCCTGTCGCGGTGTTTCGGCACCCGACGGGCCGCGGGCCGGTGAGCGACTGGGGAGCTCACCGGGCTCCCCCCATGCCTTCCCCATCAGGAAGCGATCCGCGCTCTCCATGGATGTCGCCCCCCTCGACGTTCGGGTCCTCAGCGACCTCACCGTCACCGCCCGCGCCCTTCTGGCGGCGTCCGGTGGCGAGTGGAGGTTCTCGGTCGAGGGGCCCTGGGCCCTGGCCACGCCGTTCGGCGCCCACTCCCCCGAGCAGGGGTGGAAGCTCCACGTCTCGGCCACCGAGGCGTCGGCGGCCGATGTGCTGGGCGCCACCCTCCCCGTCCTCGTGGCCGAGGCCGTGCCGTTCAAGTTCGCCGCCGGGCCGCGGATCGTGCGCCTGCTCAACTCCACCCACGCCGACCGGGCCTCGGGCGGGAAGTTCCTCACCATCTACCCGGCCGACGACGAGCAGGCCGTCCGCCTCGCCGAGGCCTGCCACCGGGCCACCGCCGGCCTGGCCGGGCCGGTCATCCTCTCCGACCGGGTCTACCGGCCGGGCAGCCTGGTCCACTACCGTTACGGCGGCTTCTCGGGCGACCCGGCGATCGACGCCGACGGCCTCGTCGTCCACCTGATCAAGGGCCCTGACGGGGCGCCCCTGCCCGACGACCGCGGCCCCTCCTACCGGGCGCCGTCGTGGCTGGTGGACCCGTTCCAGCCCGCCCCGGCCGCGGGAGCCGGCCCGTCGTCGGCCGCTTCGACAGCGACTGCGAGCAGCGTCGTCCTCAACGGCCGCTACCACGTCCAGGGCGCCCTCAGCCACGCCAACAAGGGCGGCACCTACCTGGCCGAGGACGCGGTCACCGGCCAGCTCGTCGTCATCAAGGAGGGCCGCCCCCACGTCGGCGACGACGGCCACGGCGACGCCCGGGCCCGGGTGCGCCACGAGGCCCGCATGCTGGCCCTCGTCGAGGCTGCCCTTGGCGGCCCCCGCCGGGCACCCCGCCTCGTCGAGGTCTTCGAGCAGGGCGGCCACGTCTTCCTCGTCGAGGAGTACGTCGACGCTCCGTCGCTCCGGGAGGTGGTCGAGGGCGACGGCGGCCCGGCCGCCCCGATGCCGCCGGCCGAGATCGTCGGGCTCGCCTCGGCGCTGGCCGAGACGCTGGCCGCCTTCCACGCCGCCGGGGTCGTCGTCGGCGACTTCAACCCCAACAACATCCTGGTCACCGACGACGGCGCCCCCGGGGGCCCGGGGGTGTTCCCCGGACGGATCGTCCTCGTCGACCTCGAGCACGCCCGGCGCAGCGGCGACGCCCCCGGGGGCCCGGCCGGCACGCCCGGCTACGCCTCGCCGGAGCAGCTCCGGGGGGAGGCGACCGGCCAGGCCGACGACCGCTACGCCCTCGGGGCCACCATCGCCTACCTGGCCACCGGCGCCGACCCCTTCCTGCCCGCCGGCGCCGACGACACCTGGAGCGACCCGGCCCGCCTGGCCGCCTGGCTCGACGCCCAGGTGGCGGCCGGCATCGTCGACCCCACCGTGGCCGACGTCGTCCTCGGGGCGATGGCGCCACGGCCCACAGACCGCTTGAGCCCGGTAGCCGTCCTGTGCACCCTCCGGGGGGAGGGGAGCAGGACGGCTCCGGGCCGCGGGGGCTCTTACCTTCCGGGGGACAATTCCCGGCCCCCGGGGAGCGCCGCGCACCGCACGCCGACGCCGGTCGTCACACCGGACGAGGTCGAGGCGCAGGCCGCCGAGGTGGCGGTCGACCTCGGCCGCTGGCTCCTCGACACCATGGGGACGGGCCCCGCCGGTCATCTCTGGCCGGCCGGCGCCGCCGCCGCCTCGCTCGACCCGGTGGCCGTGCAGGCCGGCGCCAGCGGCGTGGGACTGTTCCTGGCCCAGCTGCTCCGCGCCACCCCTGTCCTGCCCGAGGCCGCCCGGCGGCGGCTCGACGAGCCCCGCCTCCGGGAGGCGCTCGGCCGCACGGCGGCCTGGGTGGCCGACCATCTGGCCCGCAACCCGCAGCGCCCGCCCGGCCTCTACTTCGGCACGTCGGGGGTGGCCTGGTTCCTGGCCGAGGCGGCCGATGCGCTGGGTCGCGCCGACCTGCTGCGGCGGGCCAACGAGCTGGCCCTGGCTCTCCCCGTCCGGGTACCCAACAGCGACATCACCCACGGCACCGCCGGCATCGGCCTCGGCCAGCTGCGCCAGTGGCAGGTGACCGGCGACGACCGCTTCCTGGCCCGGGCCGTCGTCGCCGCCGAGCAGGTGCTCCGCGCCGCCGTCCGGGTGGAGGGGGCGGCGGGAGCCGCCAACGACAGCGTTACCTGGCCCGTCCCCCCCGGCGCCCCGACCCGCCTGGCCGGCACCGTGTCCTACGGCTACGCCCACGGCAACGCCGGCATCGCCACCTTCCTCTACGCCGCCGCCGCCGCCACCGGCGAGAGCGAGTTCGCCGCGGTGGCCACCGAGGCCCTCCTCACCGTCCTGCCCCAGGCCGTGGTCGTCGACGGCGCCGCCTACTGGCCGGCCAGCCCCGAAGAGGCCGCCGACACGTCGGAGGCCGGGTACTGGCCGTCGTGGTGCAACGGCTCGTCGGGGATGGGCACCGCCTTCCTCCGGGCCCACCTGGCCACCGGCGACCCGTCGTTCCGGAGGGCGGCCGAGGCCGCCGCCAAGGCCGGCCTGCGGGAGCGGTGGCGGAGCTCCGCCGTCCAGTGCCACGGCCTGGCCGGCGACGCCGATCTGCTCCTCGACCTCGCCGCCCTGCCCGCGAATGACCAGGCCCGGCCGGCCGCCGTCACCGCCGCCGAGGCGCTGCTCCTGCAGCGCCGGACTCCGGCCCGCGGCGCCGGACCCGGGGTCCGGGGTGTCCCCGAAGGACCCGGGGCCCGGGGTGTCCCCGAAGGCACGGTCTTCGCCGACGACTCCGGCGCCACTGTCAGCGCCGGCTTCGGCACCGGTGTCGCCGGCACCGGCTCCTTCCTCCTCCGGCTGGTGGCCGGCGGGCCGCGGCCGCTGATGCTCGACTCGCTCCTGCCGGCCCCCGTTGGGGAAGGGCGATGAGCGACGAACGCCCGCTCGACGCCGACGCCCTGGCCGCGGAGCTGGCGGCCCTGCCCGACCGGCGCGACTTCGCCTTCTCGGTCGAGGTCGGCCGCGTCGCCTGGATCGACGAGGCGGCCGTGGAGTGGGTCGACGACGACGCGCCGGACCGCCTCGGGCGGGTCGTGTTCCCCGAGCCGCTCCCGGCCCCCACCCAGCTCGAGATCGTCGCTCCCGACCTCATGGGGCTCTGCCGGCCGACGGCCGCCGGCCTCGAGGTCGTCGCCCTCGACCTCGACCCTGACCCCTCCTCTGCTGGCACGACCTCCGGCACGGCCCGGACGGTGGCCGACCTGGCCACCCCGCAGACCGTGCTCTTCCCCCGCCTGCCGGGCGACGAGACCCAGCTCCTGGGCGTCGTCGGCTTCGACGACATCACGACCGTGTGGCGGATCGCCTGGCGCGAGGGAACGCTGACCGAGGCCGGGCAACTCCCGGCGCCGGTGAACGGCGGCGTGTGGCTCGACGAGACCGGCGACCGCCTGGCGGTCAACCTGGAGGGCGAATCGGGCCGCTCCAGCGTCTATGTCGTCGACTTCGGCGCCCAGACTTTTTCGCGCCTGTTCGAGGCCTCGCCCGACAGCGAGGACCGCATCGTCCTGGCCGACCCCGGCACCGGCCGGGTCGTGGTCACCACCGACGCCTTCGGCTACCCCGCGGTGGGGGTGGCCGAGCCGAGCGTCGCGCCCGGCGTCCGCTTCGTGCCGGCGCTGCCCGAGGGCGACGAGGCCGGCGAGCCGGCCGCCCTGGTCCCCGACGGCCGCACGGTGGTCCTCCGCCACGACAACGGCGTCGGGAGCCATCTGCGGCTGGCCGACACCCACTCCCTGGAGGTGGCGGGTCCGATCCCGCTCCCCGTCGGCGAGGTCGGCTCCCCGGTGGTCGTCGACGGACAGCGGCTCCGCTTCCCGTTCTCCACCCCTGACGAGCCCTGCCGCCCCGCGTCCTTCGACGTGGCGACGGGCGTCTTCGCCTTCGACCCGCTGCCCCACAACGCCGCCCAGGAACCCCCCCAGGGGCTCGTGACGGCCCGGGTGGCGTCCTTCCCCTCCGGGGCCGGGCCGATGCCGGCGCTGGTCTACCCCTCCGTGCCCGGCGACGGGCCGCTCTCGGGGTCGGGCCTGGCGGTGGTGGCTCTCCACGGAGGGCCCATCGCCCGCTACGGCGCCGACCTGGTGCCGGAGTTCCAGCTGTTCGCCCGTCTGGGCCTGCCGACGGTGGCGCTCAACTACCCCGGTAGCACCGGCTCGGGCCACGAGTACACGCGCTCCCTGTTCGGCCGGGCGGGCTCCATCGACGTCGAGGCGGTCGCCTCCGTCGTCGACGCCCTGACGGACGAGGGGCGACGTGTCATTCTCTACGGAGAGAGCTACGGGGCCTTCCTGGCCCTCTCCGTGGCCGCGGTGCGGGATTGTGCCGGCGTGATCGCCTTCGCCCCGTTTGCCTCCTTCGAAAGCCTCAGCGTTTCAGGGTCGCCGGAAGTTCGCGACCTGCTCAACCTCCTCGATGAGGGAAATCACCTCGGATTCGGGAGGAATCTGCTGACGGCCTGCCGAACCATACGGGGCAAGGTGCTCATCTCGCATGGCACCGCGGACATGAGGATTCCCGCAGCAGAGTCCCGGGCCCTGGCCCAGGCGCTGCGGGCGAGAGTTGGAGCTGGGGAACACGACGTGCAGTTCGTCGAGATGGACGGCCAAGGTCACGACCTGTCCGGCCGTCCAGTTCTCCAGCGTTGGTATCGGGAGGTCGCCACATTCGTGGGGAGCCTCCCGGAATTCGAGAACGCCTGCCCAACGAGTACACCAGCAGCAGGGGCGTTGAGCAGGCGGCCTCGGGAAGACAAACCCGAAAGGAGGTGAAGAATATGTTCGAGCTCACCACCGGTGCGGACGCTCTTGGTCTGCAGTCGGTTGCCGACACGGCCCAGCTGAGCCGTCGTCACGGTCGCGTCAGCGTTCGCAAGAACGTCTGCCTGATCACGCTGAACGGTTCCCTCAACGGCCTCGGCATCCTCAACATCCTGAACGGGTTCGGCGGTTTCTAAGTCGCCACCCAATTTTCACCATTTCGACGGGCGGCACAGGGTCCCCATAGGCGGGACCCGTGCCTCCCGATCGATCAACGCTCGGGACGCTGAGCGACTTAATCGCATGTGTGCGAAAGGGGATCCACCAATGTTCGAGCTCACCACCGGTGCCGAGGTGCTCGGCCTGCAGTCCATTGTCGAGACCGCTCAGCTTCGCCGGCGTGGTCACGGCGGCGGCGGCACGACGATTCGCAAGAACGTCTGCCTCATCACGCTCAACGGTTCCGCCAACGGCCTGTCGATCCTGAACATCCTGAACGGGTTCGGCGGCTTCTAGTAGCGCCTCGGCCGGCCGGGCGCCGGGCCTCCCGGCCCGAGCGACCGGCCGGTGTTTTTTTT
>JAUZEY010000265.1 GCA_030838785.1 Actinomycetota bacterium
ACCACGTCGTCGGGCAGGGCGTCGCGCCGCCGCCAGGCGGACACGGCGAGGTAGCCGCGGGCCAGTTCGGCCAGAAGGCGTTCGGCCCAGTCGCCGGCGCCATGCAGCAGGGTCGGCAGCGCCCGCACCCGGTCGGCCAGGCCCGGCATCTGAGCGTCGACGAGGCGGGCGGCGGCGGCGTCCCAGAAGGCGAAAGGCTGGTGGCGGGCCGAGGCCAGCCCCTGGCGGACCAGGTCGAACAGCCACCGCTCGAACTCGTCGATGCCCGCCGACATGGTCAGGGTCCGCTGGGCCAGCCGGCGGGCCTGGGCCTCCGGATCGGGCGGCGCGGCATCAGTCGAACGGGACCCCGGCGCCGTGGCCGCCAGCCGCTGCACCCAGTCGGCGGCGAAGCCGGCCGGACGGGCGTCGTCGGCCACCGACCCGTCGCCCCCGGCCCACAGCAGGAGCAGCGCCAGACCGTGCTTGCAGGGCTGCTTCCGGCTCGGGCAGGTGCAGCGGAACGAGGGCTCGTCGAGGTCGATCGTGACCTGGTAGGGCTCGCGGGCGCTGCCCTGGCACCTTCCCCACAGCAGGGATCCGCTCGACCCGGCCTGCGACCACACCGCCGACAGCGACAGCCGCCGGGCCGCACCCGCCGAGGACGCATCGGGCGCCAACCCCAGCACCTCGTCGACCGTCCACCGAGCCCCACCCAGCGCCGCCACCTCCACCGAACCCGTCCCGCCCGGCCCTCCCGTCCGAAGACCGGGCGGCCCTCCTCTGACCGAGGTCATGGTAAAGGCCGGGTGTGACGGTCCGGACGGGCCGAGCCGCGGAAAGGTCCCCATAGGCTGTCGGGCATGGAGACACGCACCTTGGGCAAGCAGGGGCCGGCGCTGTCGGTCGTCGGGCTGGGCTGCAACAACTTCGGGACGGCCATCGACGCCCGGGCGGCGGCCACCGTCGTCCACGCCGCCCTCGACGCCGGCATCACCCACTTCGACACGGCCGAGATGTACGGCGGGGGACAGTCCGAGGAGATGCTGGGGGCGGCCCTCGGCTCCCGGCGCGACGAAGCGGTCATCGCCACCAAGTACCGCCCCCGTACGGCGGAGGAGCCCTACGCCCCGGGCCGGCTGGCGGCCCGCATCCGGGAGGGTGCCGAGATCAGCCTCCGGCGCCTCGGCACCGACCGCATCGACGTCTACTACCAGCACATGCCCGATCCCGACGCGCCCGTGGAGGAGGTCCTCGAAGCGCTGGACGGGCTGGTCCGGGCCGGGAAGGTGCTCCACATCGCCAGCTCCAACGTGGCGGCCGACGAGATCGCCGCCGCCACAGCCGTCGCCGAGGCCCGGGGGTGGGCCGCCTTCACCGGCACCCAGATCCACTGGAACCTCCTCAACCGCGACGTCGAGGACAGCGTCGTGCCCGCCGCCGAGGCCGCCGCGCTCGGTGTCGTGCCCTTCTTCCCGCTGGCGTCGGGGCTCCTCACCGGCAAGTACCGCCGGGGCGAGCCGTTCCCGGCCGGCACCCGCCTGGCCCGCAGCGAGCGCTTCGCCGCCGCCGCCACCGGGGACAACTTCGACCGCATCGAGGCCTACGAGGCGTTCGCCGCCGAACGGGGTCGCACCGTCGGCGAGCTGGCCATCGCCTGGCTCCTGGCCCAGTGCAGCGTGACGTCGGTCATCGCCGGCGCGACCCGCCCCGAGCAGGTGGCGGCCAACGCCGCCGCCGCCACCTGGGTGCTCAGCGCCGACGAGGCGGCGGCCGTCGCCGCCCTCTGACAACCCCCGTCGCCGCCCTCGACGCTCCCGGGAGTCAGCGGCCGAACTGGGCCCAGACCACCTTGCCGCCGCCGACCACGTCGGCGCCCCAGCTGGAGGCGATGGCGGCCACCAGGCCGAGGCCCCGACCGGAGCCGGCGCTGACGGTGGCCTGGCGGGGCCGGGGCACGGCCGGGTTCTCGTCCCGCACCGCGACGCGGATGGCGCCGTCGGAGCGCCGGGAGATCGTGAGCGCAAAATCCGTCCCGGCGTGGAGGACGGCGTTCGTGACCAGCTCACTGCTGATGACGACGGCATCGGCGACGAGCTCCGGCCGGCCCCACGCCTTCAGCGTCTCGGTCACGAAGCGCCGGGCCAGCCCCGGGCCCCGGAGCCCCGGCGCGTAGTTGCGGGTCAATTCCAGGGGGCCGTGCTGGAGCCGGGGGAGGACCAGCGGAGCACCGACGACGGCCGAATGCTGCCGGCACACCTCGTGGAAGGCGTCGACGCCGCCCTCGCCCTCGACCGAGGCCAGGGGATAGGCGCAGTAGAGCGAGAACTCCGCCTCGAGGCCGAGGCCGTTCGAGAGGGCCTCGAGCTCGAGGGCCGCCGTCACATGACCGTCCGCCCACAGCAGGGCGACGATCTCGCCGTAGGCCCGGACGGGCCGGCCGGCGGCGGTCGCCTCCCGGACGATCTCCCCGATCACCTTCTCGAAGCGGTGGGGGGCGAGGCGGCCGTCCACGAGCAGAGCCGCCATGGCCTCGGCGGCGTCGAGCAGCACGAAGGTGCCGTCGGCGCGGGCCCGGTGGACGTCGAGCCCGGCCCCGGCCAGACGATCGGTGAAGGCCCGGCGGTGGCCAACGGTTGCGATGACGATCGCCGTGCCGCCGGCCTCGAGGCCCTCGGACAGGTACCGCCCGACGTTCTCGGCCAGCTCGTCGTCACGGGCGTAGAACTGGACCACATGGTCGTGCGGCGCCGGGACCGACTGATCTGTCGTGAGGGACACCGGGGGGTCTCCTGACACCGGGCCGAAAAGGCGCGGTTCGCGGGAAGTTACCCCCTGCCTGCGCCCCCGAATCCTGGAGCGATCTGGCTCTCGGCGACTCTCGGGAGCCGGAAGCAGAAGCGGGTGCGGCCTCCCGGGCCCCGCTCGTACCAGGCCTCGCCCTTTTGGCGGCGGGACAGCTCCCGGACGACGAACAGGCCCAGACCCGTCCCCCGGTCCCGGCGACCGGCCCCCCGGACGAACTTCCGGAACAGCTGCGCCTCGAGCTCGGGGCTGATCCCGGTGCCCGCGTCGCAGACCCGGACCTCGGCCGACGCCCCGGCGGAGCGCACTTCGACCGTGAAGGGCGGCTCGCCGTACCGGGCGGCGTTGGCCAGGAGATTGGTGAGAATCTGCACCACCCGGGTCCGGTCGGCCGAGACAATGACGCCGTCGGCGCCCACGACCTCCACCGTCAGGCCCAGCCCGGCCACCGCCTCGGCGATGATCGGGGCCAGCGGCACGGTCTCGATCATCACGTCGAGCTGGCCCGCCTCGAGGCGGGAGGCGATGAGGAGCTCGTCGAGCAGCCGGCGGGTCCGGCCGGCGCTGCGGGTCAGGTTCTGGAAGTTCTCGACCCGCTGGTCCTCCTCGAGCTCCTCCCAGTGCTCGGCCAGGATGTCGGCCGCGCCGGTCATGGCGGCGATGGGGCTGTGGAGCTCGTGGGCGACGATGGCCAGGAAGTCGCTCGTCTGCTCGCTGGCCGCCCGGAGCTGCTCGATCGCGTCGGCCAGCTCGGCCGCAGCCCGGTCGCGGGCCTGTTCCGAACGCCGCCGCTCGGTGATGTCGCGGGTGACCTTGCCGAAGCCGACGAGGTTGCCGTCGCGGTCGAACAGGGCGGTGATGACGACGTTGGCCCAGAAGCGGGTGCCGTCCTTGCGGATCCGCCAGCCCTCCTCCTCGTAGCGGCCCTCCCGGACGGCGACGTCGAGCTCGTGCTCGGGATGGCGCAGCTCCTGGGCCTCCGCCGGATAGAAGAGGCGGAAGTGCCGACCGATGACCTCGGCGGCGCGGTAGCCCTTCATCCGCTCCGCCCCGGTGTTCCAGGTGGTGATGTGGCCTCCCGGGTCGAGCATGAAGATGGCGTAGTCGGCCACTCCCTCGATCATGAGCCGGAGGCGCTCCTCGCTGGCCCGCAGCTCCTCGAGGGCCAGCCGCTGGGCCGTGACGTCCTCCGCCTGGGCGAAGAGGTACAGCGGCCGCCCGTCGGGATCGCGCACGACCGTGACCGTGGACCGGACCCAGACCGTTGCGCCCCGGATGGGGAGCGCGTGCTCGACCTCTTCCAGCTCGACTCCGCCGCCGGCCACCCGGACCAGCGCCTCATGGAGCGCCCGGTCGTGGGCCGTGCCGGTCAGGTCGGAGTAGCGCCGGCCCACCAGCGCCCCCTCGTCCTCGCCGGCGAGGCCGGCCAGCGCGGGGTTCACCCGCACGACCGTGCCGGCCAGGGTCATGGTCGCCATCCCGATGGCGGCCTGGTCGAAGACGGTGCGGAACCGCTCCAGGTGCTGGGCCAGCACGGCCTCACCCTCGACGAGTGCCTCGTCGACCCCCTCGCCCGCCGCCGGCGCCGGTTCCGGGGCGGATTGGAGGACCCGCAGCAGCCGGGCGGGCAGGTCCCGCAGCGGGATCGCCTTCTCCACGAAGTCGGCCGCTCCCAGATTGCGGGCGGCGACCTCGAGCGCCCGGCCGCCGAAGCCGGAGAACATGACCACCAGCGTCGACGGCGATGCCTCCAGGATGGCGGGGAGGGCCTCGAGGCCGTCCATGTCGGGCATCGAGGCGTCGAGCACCATCGCCGCCGGCCGGTGGGCGGCGGCGAGCGCGATGGCTTCGGCCCCGCTGCTGCCCTCGCCCACGACGTTGAACCGGCGGCTGAGGCGGAGCTGGAGGCCGACGACCGCCCGCACGTCGGCCGCGTCGTCGACGACGACGACGTCGAAGGGCGTCTCCATGCGGACCAACCTACCCAGGGTCCGAACCGGCGACCTCCCCGGCGGAAGGAGGGTCCCCCGGGCCGTTGGTAGATTTCCGCCCGTGGCCGTGACCGTTCTGCTCGTCGAGGATGTCGCCGAACTGCGGTCGGTGCTGCGCCAGTCGCTCCAGTTCCGGGGCGACTTCGAGATCGTCGCCGAGGTCGGCGACGGCGCCACGGCGATCGTGGCCGCGGCCCGCCATCAGCCCGACCTGGTCGTGCTCGACCTGGGCCTGCCCGACATCGCCGGCCACGAGGTCCTCACCCGACTCCGGCGCGTGGCGCCGGCCGCCCAGGTCGTGGTCTACACCGGCTCGATGTCGGCCGAGGGCCTCCCGCTCGCCGCCCAGGTGGAAGCGCTGGTGAGCAAGGACCATGACGTCGGCTACCTCGTCGACCTGCTGGCCGGGCTCAGCCGTAGCCGGTACGACACGGCGGTCGTCGACCTCGGCCCGCAGCCGGCCGACGTCCCCGCCGCCCGCCGGTTCCTGGCCGAACACTGCCGCCGGTGGGGCTGCGCCAACCTGATCAGCGACGCCCAGGTCGTCGTGACCGAGCTCGTCACCAACGCCTTCGTCCACGCCGGTACCCGCTGCGAGCTGCGGGCCGGGCTGACCGACCGCGCCCTGCGGCTCCAGGTCACCGACTACGGGCCGGGGATGCCGGACCCGCAGGCGGCCGACGACCGGGCCGAGGGCGGGCGGGGCCTGCTGCTCGTCAGCGCCCTGTGCGTCGCCTGGGGGGTCGAGGCCCTGCCCGACGGGGGCAAGGTCGTGTGGGCCGAGCTCCTCCGCACCGACGCCGAAGACGGCGAGCCGGCCGTCACCGCCCCGGCGTCGCCGGCCTGACATCTGGAAGGGGAGCCATGACCTCCGTGCAGCGACCGTCCGGCGATTCCACCCTGGCCGATCTCGAGGCGATGCCGGGCAACGACGGCAACCGCTACGAGCTGGTCGACGGGCACATCCTCGTGAGCCCCTGGCCGAGCCACTACGGCGGCGTCTCCTTCCGCCTCGGCCCGATCCTGTCCCACGCCGTCCCACCCGGCCACGCCTCCTACCGGCTGTGCCGGCTCGACCTGCCCGATGGGCAGCGGGTCATCCCCGACCTGATGGTGGCCCCCCACAGCTCCGTCGGCGACCAGGGGGTCCACGCGCCGGTGCTCCTCGTGGTCGAAGTCCTGAACGGCCTGTCGGAGGAGGACCTCGCCTGCAAGCGGGCTGCCTTCGCCGCCGCCGAGGTCCCGGCCTACTGGGTGATCGACCCCGAGGCGACCACGGCCACCTGCCTGCGGCTGGAGGGCGGCGAGTACATCGCCTACGCCGAAGGGCCGGTGGTGGAGGTCGACTGGCCCCTGGCCGTCACGGTCGACGTGGCCCAGGTCGCCCGGCCCCAGGCCAGCGCCCCGGGCTGACCCGCCCCAAGGCCGAGAAACGACGAAAGCCCGGGAGCGGCCCCGTCGAGGGGCGCCCCCGGGCTCTCGTTCGCGGGACTACTTCAGCATGAACTCACCGACGCCCTTGACCTGGGTGACGGGGTTGAGGATGCAGTCGCCCTTGGTGGGGGTCAGTTCGATGGTGCCCTTCGTCTTGGGGCCCTCGAAGTCGGCGTGGACGATGCCACCACTGGTCGACGGCTTCCCGAAGATGATCTTGACGTGGTCGGTGAAGGTCTGGTCCCCGATGGTGAAGGTCGGGTCGCCCTCCGCCACGCCGCCGCCCTGGCAGGTGCCGGAGACCGTCCCGCTGTCGGTGTATTTACCGGACCCGCTCACGCCGCCGGTGCAGGAGGCCGTGCCGCCGCCAGGGTCGGTGAAGGTTCCGTTGCTGGGCTTGTAGGAGAGACCGGGGTCCAGGTTAGGCACGTGCTGGAAGGTGCAGTGAGTCCCGGAGTCGGCCCCGGAAGGGGCCGCGATCCCGATGCCGATGGCACCGAGTCCGAGGCTCAAGGTGGCTGTGATCATCATGGCCTTGCGCAACATGTGGATTCTCCTCAGTGGCCCCTACAAATGGGGCATTCAGGCAAAGTCTACCAATTGAGAGGTTGATGCCATCGAGTTGTAACACTTGGCGGCCCCGGGCGGCCGTCACCTCCTGAGAAGCCGTTCAGGCGCCGCCGCGGTGCTAGACCGTCGACGGTGGACTTCACGCCGGACCCCGACGAGGAGCTGATCCGGGAAACCGTCCGGGGGGTGTGCGCCCGCTTCGACGACGCCTACTGGTCGGAGCGCGACGCCCGGCACGAGTTCCCGTGGGCGTTCTACGGCGCCATGGCCGACGGCGGCTGGGTCGGCATCGCCATCCCCGAGGCCTACGGCGGCGGCGGACGGGGCATCAACGAGGCCTCGGTGGTCCTGGAGGAGGTGGCCGCCTCGGGGGCGGCCATGAACGGCTGCTCGGCCGTCCACCTGTCGATCTTCGGGATGCACCCGGTGGTGCTCCACGGCTCCGAGGAGATGCGCCGCGCCTACCTGCCGCGGGTGGCGAACGGCGACCTCCACGTCGCCTTCGGCGTGACGGAGCCCGATGCCGGGACCGACACGCCGTCGATCAAGACCCGGGCCCTCCGGGAGCCCGACGGGAGCTACCGGATCCGGGGCCGCAAGGTGTGGACGTCCAAGGCCCTCGAGGCGGAACGGGTCCTGCTGCTGTGCCGGACCACGCCGCTCGAGGAGTGCGCCAAGCGCACCGACGGCATGACCCTGTTCCTGGCCCCGCTCCGGGATCCGGCGGTGACGATCACGCCCATCCCCAAGGCCGGTCGGAACGCCGTCGCCTCCTGCGAGGTGGTCTACGACGACCTCCGGGTGGAGGAAGCCGACCGGGTCGGCGAGGAGGGCCGGGGCTTCCGGTACCTCGTCGACGGGCTCAACGCCGAGCGCATCCTCATCGCCTCCGAAGCTCTCGGCATCGGGAAGGTGGCGCTGCGCCGGGCGGTGGCCTACGCCAAGGAGCGGGTGGTGTTCGGCCGGCCCATCGGTCAGAACCAGGCCGTGGCCTTCCCGCTGGCCGAGATCCACGCCCGGCTGTGGGCGGCGGAAGGGATGATCCGCCGGGCGGCGTGGATGCTCGACCGCCGGATGCCGTGCGGCGAGGAGGCCAACCTGGCGAAGTACCTGGCCGCCGAGGCCGGCTTCGCCGCCGCCGACCACGCCGTGCAGGTCCACGGCGGGTTCGGCTACGCCGAGGAGTACCACGTGGCCCGCTACTGGCGCGAGGCCCGCCTGATGAAGATCGCACCCATCACCCAGGAGCTCGTGCTGGCCTACGTCAGCGAGCACGTCCTGGGCCTACCCCGGAGCTACTGACCAGGCCCGTTCAGGCTGCAGGCCCACCGCGACCGGTCGCGCCCGGGGTGTCGAGGCCCCGGGAGACGACCGGCCGCGGCAGGGGATCCTTGGGCCTGCAGGATCAGGCGGGGTCGTACCGGCGGCGGCGCGTCCACAGCCAGCCGGAGCACAGCAGCAAAAGCCCCCCGAATGCCGCGCCGGTGGCCCACAGCGCCGCACCGTTCTTCGGTCGGCCGGTGTGGCCGGCCTGGCTGAGCGGCGGCGCGGCGGCGTCGATCGGCGCCCCGTCGGCCCCGGCGGTGGTCGGCGGTGCGGGCGCCTGGCCGAAGTCCGACGGGAGTTCGCCGACGGCGGCGGGGTTCGGGGTCGCGTCAGGGGTCTGGGTCGTGGTCGTGGCGCCCGAGCCGTCGCCCGCCACTCCGGTTCCGGCCGAGCCGGCTCCGTCGGCGGGCTGGCTCCCGGCCCCGGCCTCTTCGGCGAGGCGCTGGCTGATGTCGGCCGGGGACGACGGGTCGCTCGCCGGTGCTGGCGCCGCCGCCGGGTCGGACGGAGCCTGGGTGGCGGAGTCGCCCCCGTTTCCAGCACCCGCCCCATCGGGCCCGGCGGAGCCACCCGGTGCCGCGGTGGAGTCGGGGGTCGGCGAACCGTCGCTGGGCGCCCCGGCGGGCGGTCCGCTGGAGGCTCCCGGACTGTTCGGATCACCGGCCGGTGGCGGGCTGCCGGCTCCCGGGTCGGTGGGGGCCGACTGGTCCGGCGGTGGGCTGGGCGGCGGACTGGCCGGCGGCGGACTAGCGGGCGGCGGGCTGCCCGGCGCGGCCTGGCCCGGCGGTGTCGATCCGCTCTGCGGCGGTGGCGCCGACCCGGGCGGAGTGTCGCACGGCGCCGGGCTGGGCGTCGGGGATCCCGGAGAGCCGCCGGTCCCGGTACCGCCCCCGGCCGAGGGGTCGGTTCCGGTGGCGGCGCCCGGCGGCGCGGCCGACGGGCCGGCTCCGGTTGTGGCGCCCGGCGGCGCGGCCGAGGGGTCGCTTCCGGTTGTGGCGCCCGGCGGCGCCCCGGGTGAGGACGACTGCGGCGGGTTGGTGGTGCCACCCGGGGGCTCAGACCCGCTGGGCGGGCACGAGCCGGCTCCCGGACTGGCCGGGCACGACGGCTTCTTCTTGCCCTGCTTCTTCTTCGGGGGGCAGTTCGACCCCGGGGCGGTCGACCCCGGAGCGGCCGTCGTGGGACTCGTCGACGCGGTGGTCGTCGACGTGGTGGTCGTCGACGTGGTGGTCGTCGTCGTGTTCTTCCGGTTGGGTTTGGTGGTGGACGTCGTGGCCGACGAGGCCGTCGGCGCGGCGGCGGTTGTCAGGCCCGGATGGTGGACCGCGGGGTGGGCGACCTGACCGGCTGCGTTGGCCGAGGTGAACCCGGCGAGGCCGGTGGCGGTCGCCAGAGCGCCTGCCGCGGCCAGACGCCCGATGCGGATGCGCGACATCGGAACCTCCCTGTTCCATTGAGGGGGGACGGCACCCGGACCGGCTGGTCCGCGGCACCGGCGGCGAGGGCACGCCACAGGGCGGTTCAGACCTTCTCCACCGAAAGGGGACTTCCTGCCCGGTTCCGCACGAAATGGTTCAAGAGCGTGTAAAAGATCCCAAAGTGGAGGTCGGAGGGGAGCGGAGCACCGACATGCCCCCTCCGCCGGTAGTCCCGGGTCAGGCCGGGTCGTGGAAGCGGACCTGGACCCCTTTGGCGGCGCACCGGCCGGCGTAGGCGCCGTACTCGTTCCAGAGCTCTTCGGGGCTGCGGCCGGTGGCCAGCTCCCGGAAGGACCCGGTGGTGGTGATCCAGCCGTAGACCTTGCCGTCGTGCTCCCAGATCTCGCGGCGCTCCAAGGTCGGGGAGTAGTTGAGCTCGCAGCCCCACACGAGCCGGGCGCCGTCGGCCTTCAGGGCTTCGAATCGGAGCTCGTCGTGCCACTCCGGGCCGAAGGCCGGGGGCGGCACACATTTGATCCAGGCGGCCAGCTCCTCGCCCCGCAACGTTCTGTCCAGTGTCGCCGGCGCCCCCGACCGTACGCCGGCGAAGCGGGTGAACGTCGTGGGCTGGCCCCCTTCGACGAAGAGCTCCACTCCGGCCCGGCCGAGGTCGAGGTCGACACCGGCGTGGAGCAGGGCGGCGCCGAGGCGGACGGCCTGGGAGGGGTCGGGGGTACGGTCCAAGACCAGGAGGGAGCCGCCGGGGGAGAGCCGCCCGGCGAGGCGGTCCGCATCGGCGGAGCGAAACTCCGGGCCCGGCCCGTCCACGTCGGCCACCGACGACAACGCGTCTGAGCCCTCCGGCGGATCCTGTGGATACAGGCCCGCATCGGCCAGCGCGGTCACGGCAACCACCTGGTCGAACCCGTCCCCGCCGACGGTGGGGTCGAGGAAGTCGCCGGTCACGAACGACACGTTGCGGACCCCCAGCCGGTCGGCCAGCTCCTCGGCGCAGGCCACGGCCTCGGGGACGGCGTCGATCCCGACGACCTCGGCTTCGGGCAGGGCCAGGCCGTAGGCGCAGGTGAGCACACCCGGCCCGCAGCCGATGTCGAGCAGCCGTGTCGCCGGAGGGTGATGCCGGAACCACCACCGCAACCAGGCGGCGGCGATCATCACCGGGCGGGAGGCGTACTCGGCCAGGGCGGTGTCGAGATCCCGGTACAGCAACCCGTAGCGGGTCCGGGTGGCGGCCAGGATCGCGCCCGGCTCGGCGTCACGCTTCCGGGACAGGAGAAGACTGAAGTCGTCGGCGACGACCACCTGGTCGAACCACTCCGGATCGGCCGCCGCCAGCCGCCGGTAGGGCCCCGGGTCGGGCTGGTCGGGCAACCCGGCCCGGGCCAGGTAGCGATGGACCTTCGTCTCGCCCGGCTGGCGCTCCCGCTTACGCCGGGACTGCTTACCCATGCGGGCTCGTCACCGACCGCCCCGTTTCAGTGGTGGGACGGCGACGGGGCGCTGCCGTCGATCTCGAAGAACAGGTCATCGGGGTAACACCACCACCAGTCCTCGCCCGGCTCGAAGGACCGGATCAGCGGGTGTTCCGTCGAGTGGTAGTGGCCGGTGGCGTGGCGACCGGGCGAGTTGTCGCAGCACCCGATGTGCCCGCAGGACTGGCACATCCGCAGGTGGACCCAGCGACCGCCGATCTGGAGGCATTCGTGGCAGCCGTCGTCGCTGGGGACGACGTCGGCCACGGTGTCGAGATGGCTGCAGGTATCGGCCACGGTGATCTCCTCCTGCCCGGGACGCCGAGGGAGGCCGAGGCTACCGGGAGTGAAGCCGCCCGGGAAACCTGCCGATACAGGACCGATGGACCAGCTCTCCGCGCCGACGCTGCGGACCCTGCCGCGGCCCCAGATCGTCACCGGCGCCCCGTCCCGGCGCCACCGCCGCCGGGCCCTGCGCCTCCGGCGCCGTCACGTCGAGACCGTCGTCCGGGTCTTCGAGGTCCCCGACACCGGCCGGCGCCTCACGCTGGTCGGCACCATGCACCTCGGCGACGCCGGCTACTACGACGCGCTGTCGGCGCTGCTGGCCGACCTGGAGGCGGCCGGCACCGCCGTCCACTACGAGCGCATCCGCCGGGCCGACGAAGCCGACCTCACCGCCGAAGAACGCCGCCGA
Organism: Actinomycetota bacterium; assembly: GCA_030838785.1. Lineage (GTDB taxonomy): Bacteria > Actinomycetota > Acidimicrobiia > IMCC26256 > BP-133 > BP-133. Next base: position 11,714 of record JAUZEY010000265.1, read on the forward strand.
ATCGAAAGCGTGGAGGCGAGCGGGTATCCCGTCGGCTTCGACGCCTTCGTCGAGGCCCTCGGCCTGGAGCTCCAAGGCGAGCGGCTGGCCCTTCCGGCCGGCGCCCGCAACGTCGACGTCACCGACGTCGAGCTCCTCCGGGCCCTCGGCTGGGACCGCTACCGCCGGCTCGTCGAGCCGCCCCGCGTCACGATCGACGAACGGTCGGCGTCCGTCGCCCGGCCGGCGTTCCGCTTCCTCCTCAAGCACGGCCGCACGCTCGACCGGCTGCGGTCCCTGTCGGCCCGGCACCGGAAGGAGAACCGGTTCATGATCGGCGAACGCAACCGCGTCGCCCTGGCCGAGGCCCTGCGGGAGTCGTCGCACCACGACGTCGCGCTCGTCTGGGGCACCGCCCACCTCCCGGGCCTGGCCCGGGCGCTCCGCCGCCACGGCTACCGCCTGCGGGCCGAACGGTGGCTCCGGGTCTGCACGCTCTGATTCCTCCTTGACCTCAAGTCAACTCGAGGTCTTATCGTTCCCCTGGACGCACCGCGGAGGGAGGAACGACATGGCAGGCAATGGTCAGGGCCCGGCGGCGCCGCTGGAGCTGCAGATCGTCGTCGGCAGCAGCCGGTGCAGCCGTCACCCGGCCCGCTCACCCGGGCGCCCCACGCTCCGACGGGCGGCGGCGCTCAGGCCGGCGGATGATCCCCCAGCAGGTAGCGGGGTCCGGCCCCGAGGCCGGCGGCGCGGTCGCCCGGGTTGTTGAGCCGGCATCGCTCGAGCGACAGGCAGCCGCAGCCGATGCAGTGGTCGAGCTGGTCCCGCAGTGCTTCGAGCAGGGCGATGCGCTCGTCGAGCATCGGCCGCCAGGCCGCCGACAGCTCCTTCCACTGCGGGCCCGTCGGGCCGCTGTCGGCGGGCAGGCCGGCCATGGCCGCCCCGATGTCGTCGAGCGTGAGCCCGACCCGCTGCGCGGCCTGGATGAAGGCCAGCCGCCGCAGGACGTCGCGGCGGAAGCGGCGCTGGCCGCCGGCCGTCCGGTCGGAGGTGATCAGCCCCCTGTCCTCGTAGAAGCGGATGGCCGACACGGCGAGCCCGGAGCGCTCCGACACCTCGCCGATGGCCAGTTCCGTGTCCAGCACGTCCCCTCCGAAACCGTCAAGTCGACTTGAGATTCTAGGGAACCGGGAAAGGAAGAGGGCATGGCCGTCCAGCTCAACCACACGATCGTCTCGGCCCGCGACAAGCAGGTCTCGGCCACCTTCCTGGCCGAGATCCTGGGCCTCGGCGAACCCCGGCCCTTCGGGCCGTTCCTCGGCGTGGCCGTCGACAACGACATCACGCTCGACTACGCCGACTGGGGCGGCGACGGCGAGCTCACCCGCCAGCACTACGCCTTCCTCGTCAGCGAAGCGGAGTTCGACGAGATCTTCGGTCGCATCCAGGCCCGCAACCTCGTCTACTGGGCCGATCCCGGCCATGACATGGAGGGCCAGATCAACCGGCGCGACGGCGGCCGGGGGTGCTACTTCGACGACCCCGACGGTCACATCCTGGAGATCCTCACCCGCCCGTACGGCAGCGGCGGCTAATCCTCCGACCCCTCCGCCCGCAACTGCCGGCCGTTGGCCCGGAGCTCGGCCTCCGTGGCGGCGATGAGTAGGTCGCGGAGGTAGTCCACCGCCCGGGAGATGCGATCCACGTCGTTCAGGGCGTTCTCTTCGCGGCTTTCCATGACTGGGGAAACTTCCCTCACCCCAGACCGTTTTAAACACGTTATGCGGTATTTCATCGACGGAAAGTGG